>DATKFT010000252.1:0-2176 GCA_035544335.1 Pseudorhodoferax sp. | reverse complement strand
ATGCCCGGCATCAGCAGGCGGTCGGGGTTGGGCACCACGGCACGCAAGGTCACGCTGCCGGTACCGGCGTCCACGGTCACGCCCGCGAAGGTCAGCTTGCCGGCATGGGGGTAGACGCTGCCGTCCTCGAGCAGCACGCGGATCGGCGCCTCGTCGGCCCGGCCGCGCGACAGGCGGCCGCTGGCCAGCTCGCGCTTCAAGCGCAGCAGCTCGGCGCTGGACTGGGTCACGTGCACGTTGATCGGATCGAGCTGCTGCACGGTGGTCAGCGGCGTCGCCTGGTCGGCCGTGACCAGCGCGCCGGCCGTCACGCTGGACAGCTCGATCCAGCCGCTGATGGGCGCCACGATGCGCGTGCGCGCCAGATTGATGCGCGCGGTCTGCTCGGCCGCACGGGCCACGGCCACGTCGGCCTCGGCCTGCTCGGCGGCGGCCTGGGTCTGTTCGTTGACCTGCTGGCTGATGGCGTCGATCTTGACGAGTTCGGCATTGCGCTTGGCCACGCTGCGGGCCGTGGCCAGCGTGGTCTCGGCGCGCCGCACATTGGCGCGCGCGCTGGCGGCCGTGGCCTCGAAGCTGGCCGGATCGAGCTGGTAGAGCACCTGGCCGGCCTTGACGTTCGAGCCTTCGGTGAACAGGCGCTGCTGCACGATGCCGCCGACCTGGGGCCGGATCTGCGCGATCACGGGCGCTACGGTGCGGCCGGCCAGCTCGGTGGTCACCGGCAGGTGTTCGGTCTTGAGCGTCACCACGCCCACATCCTTGGCCTGGGGGGCCACGGCCGGCGCGGCGGCCTTGCCGGACGCGGCGTCGTTGCGCGAGCAGCCGGCCACGGCCACGAGCGCGGCCAAAAGGGGCACGCACAGGCGGCGAGAAGACAGGGAGCGTTCGAAAATCTGCATGAAAAAACCTGTGGGGCAGCGAGCTCTCGAAAACCGGATCGCCGGAACCGGACGTCGCATGGGCGCAACGGTGGACCGGGCCGGCTCCGACGAGTTCCCATCCACGGCCGGCGGGATGCCAGCTTTGCAAAGCGGACACAATCCCGGGCCTCTCCAGCCGCAAGAAGGCGCGGAGCCGGAACCGACGCCGCGCCTTCTTGCAACAAACGCCGAACGATACACCCGGCTTGATACATTTGGTCATGGATCGGACAGGTAAATCGCATCGACAAGGAAACATGTATGCCACAGCCACCACAGATCCTGGCTTTCGACGTCTTCGGCACCGTGGTGGACTGGCATGGCGGCATCGCCCGCGAGGCCAGGGCGCTGCTTCCCGGGATCGATGACCAGGCCTTCGCCAGCGCCTGGCGCGCCGGCTACCAGCCGGCCATGCAGCGCGTGCGCTCGGGCGAGCTGGGCTGGACGCTGATCGACGACCTGCACCGCATGGTCCTGGACGAGATGCTGCCGCGCTTCGGCCTGCAGGACATGCCGCAGGAGGCGCGCCGCGAGCTCAACAAGGCCTGGCACCGGCTCGATCCCTGGCCCGACGTGCTGCAGGGCCTGGCCCGGCTCAAGCGCCGGTACACCATCTGCACGCTGTCGAACGGCAACATCGGCCTGCTGACCCACATGGCCAAGCGCGCCGGCCTGCCCTGGGACTGCATCCTGTCGGCCGAGGTGTTCCGGGCCTACAAGCCCGACCCGGCCACCTACCTGGGCGTGGCCCGGGTGTTCGACCTGGCGCCCGAGCAGGTCATGCTGGTGGCGGCGCACCACGACGACCTGGCCGGCGCGCGCGCCTGCGGCCTGCAGACCGCCTATGTCGAGCGGCCGCTGGAATTCGGCGCGGCCCGGCCCAAGGACGTTTCACCGCAGCCCGGCAACGGCCTGCACTGCCGGGATTTCCTGGACCTGGCCACACAGCTCGGGTGCTGAACAGCACCACGCCAGCACGGTCTCGCGGCTGTGGCTAGCATCGCCGGCCATGACTGCACTTTCCGTACTCGACCTTTGCCCCATCGTGGAAGGCGGCGATGCCGCGCAGGCGTTCCAGCACAGCCGCGCGCTCGCGCAGCATGCCGAACGCCTGGGCTACCGGCGCTTCTGGCTGGCCGAACACCACGGCATGCCCGGCATCGCGAGCGCCGCGACCTCGGTCGTGATCGCCCATGTCGCGGCCGGCACCAGCACGATCCGCGTCGGCGCCGGCGGCATCATGCTGCCCAACC
>DATKFT010000251.1:0-2714 GCA_035544335.1 Pseudorhodoferax sp. | reverse complement strand
GGGTCCTGCTTGGTGCGGCGCACGGCCGGCATCACGATGCCGCCCACGGCCGCGATGTCGGCCAGCTTGGAGCCCGACACGCCCGAGAAGAAGGCCGTGGCCAGGATGGAGATGATGCCCAGGCCGCCCCGCACGCGGCCGAACATGCGCAGCAGCAGTTCGATGAGCCGGGCGGACATGCCGTTGGCCTCCATCAGCAGGCCGGCCAGCACGAAGAACGGGATCGCGAGCAGCACGAAGTGGTCGGCCCCGGCCATGACCTGCTGCGAGTACACCAGCATGGGCAGGCTGGGATCGGACAGGAAGTACAGCAGCGCCGCGAAAGCCAGCGCGAAGCCGATCGGCACGCCCAGCACCAGGCCGCCGACGAAGCCCAGGGCCAGCAACAGGCCGTGCGGAATCGCGTGGCTGGGCAGCACGAGGTTCCAGCCGTAGACCACCAGCGCGGCCACGACGCAGCCGATGAGCGTGGCGCGCACCAGCCGGCCCGGGCCGTTGCAGGCGTTGGCGATGCCGAACAGCGTCATGAACGCGCTGCCGAATACCACTGGGAAGACGTAGAGCCATTGCGGCAGGCCGATCGAGGTGGTCTGCTCCCAGGTGTCCACGAGCAGCAGCACCGAGGACAGGCACAGGCTGGCCGAGACGCCGGCGATGACCCAGTGCACGACCTGGATCATCGCGGGCCGCCAGGCGCTGGGCAGCATGTCGCGGAACAGGTCCACGCCCACATGCTGGCTGCGTGCCAGCACGGTGGCGGCACCGAAGAAGACCAGCACGATCATGAGTGCGCGCGCGATCTCCTCGGCCCAGTCCACCGGGTCGTGCAGGAAGTAGCGGAACACCACCGACAGGAAGACCACGACGACGTCGACCGCGAGCACGATGCCCGACAGGGCCTCGGTCGCGCGCGTGAGGCGGGCGAGCCCGTTGCCGGCCGCGGTGTCGGAGCGAAAGCCCAGTGCGGGCGCTGCGGCGGTTGCAGCGCTCATGCGGCGCCTCCGCTCGCCTGTGCCTGTGCCACCGGTGCGCTGTCGGCGGCCCTGCCGCATTCGCCGATCCGATCCCCGCAAGCGGGGCCCCTCGTCTTCGCGCTCATGCGGCGCCCCGTGCCGCGTCGATGGCCTTGAACAAGGGCTCGGTCACCGGGTACTGCTTGGCAAAGCCCGACCACAGCGACCTTTGCATCTCGGCACGCACCGTGGCGCGTTCGGCCGCGGCCATCGGGAAGAAGCTCATGCCTTTGGCCTTGAGTTCCTCGATTGCGCCTGTGCTCTTCTGGCTCGCAATGGTGCGCTGTTGCGCCGTGGCCTCGCCCACGGCCTTCATGAAGGCGGGCCTGAGATCGGCCGGGATCTTGCCCAGGCCACGCCTGCCCATCACCACCACCATGGGGCTGAAGAGATGCTCGGTCAGCCAACAGGACTTGGTGACCTCGTTGAGCTTGCTGGCCAGCACGGTGGCGGCATCATGCTCGAAACCATCGACGACGCCGGTCTGCGCAGCCATGTAGAGCTCGCCGAACGGAATGGGCGTGGGGATGGCGCCCATGAGCTTGAAGGTCTCGATGAAGGCCGGTGTGGGCAGCACGCGCAGCTTGACGCCCTTGATCTGGGCCAGCGACTTCACCTGTGCCTTGGTGTAGACGCTGCGCGCGCCGAAATGCGAGGCCCAGGTCAGCACCGAGCAGCCCGAGCGCTTGTGCAGGATGTCGTCGAGCTGCTTGCCGACGCTGCCGTCCAGCGCCTTGCCTGCGTGGGCGTAGCTGTCGAACAGATAGCCCAGGTCCAGCATGCCGATCTCGGGCGCCAAGGTCGCGAAGATTGACGAGCCCGTGACCACCATGTCGATGGAGCCCACCTTGACCTGTTGCACCACGTCGGCCTCCTTGCCGAGCTGGTTGTTCGGGAAGTAGTCGATCTTGAAACGCTCGCCCGTGCCGGCCTTGAGCGCCGTCTCGAAGCTGCGGTACCAGACGTAGTGCGCAGCGTTGTCGTCGGCCAGCATCGACGACGAAAAGCGCAGCGCAATGGGCGCCTGCGCCCGTGCGAGCCAGGGCGCGTAGCTGGCTGCAGCGGTGCACGCCAGCGATGCATTGCGCAAAAAACGGCGACGGGATGTCATGGGTGGTCTCCTGGTCGTGGCCGTGGGGTCGCGGACGGACTGCGGCACGGCTGTTGTGATAGATAAACCGATTTACTGTATCGGTTTACTTTATCGATACACAGGGACATCCGTACCAGGGTTTACCCAAGGGGGTTGTGCTGCTGCCCAAGAGGGAGTGCGCGGCAGCGTCGGGCTGCTGCCGCGGGAGGACACCGTCGGCGCCAGCCTCGGCAAGGGCGTTGTGGTCGGGCCGGCGGCGATGGGGTGCAGCACCGGCGGCTGGTGTGCTCTTTCGCGGCATGGCCGCACGGTGATGTAGGTCCCAAATCCGCTGTTTCTTTGCATACATATCTATTGAAAAAATCAATTGTTCAAATAGAAATAAACTTGTATTCACAGGTAAACGTGAATTTGTTGTGTACGGACAGCTGGAGTGCGATTTAAGATTTGCTCACTCTCGGTGCGAATCGACTCGTTAATTGAGCCCAGCAGTGTTTCTACAGGTGTGCAATGGACCGAATTTCCGCGATGCGTGTGTTCAGTGAGGTGGTGACGCGTGGCAGTTTCACGGCGGCCGCCAACACCTTGGGCATGTCGCGTGCCATGGT
>DATKFT010000250.1:0-2521 GCA_035544335.1 Pseudorhodoferax sp. | reverse complement strand
CTTCTGCGGTGCGTACCACGGCTGGTGGGAAGACGTGCAGCCCGGCCCGGGCAACCCGATGCCGCCGCGCGAGACCTACACCTTGAAGGAGATGGACGAGAAGAGCCTGCAGGTGCTGCGCACGCGGCGCGACATCGCCTGCGTGCTGGTCAACCCGCTGCAGGCCCTGCACCCGAACGCCAATGCGCCCTCGGACTCGGCCCTGATCGCGGGCCGCGCCGCGCCGGCCTTCGACCGTGCGGCCTACACCGCCTGGCTGCACAAACTGCGCGACCTGTGCACGGCGCGCGGCATCGTGCTGGTCTTCGACGAGGTGTTCCTGGGCTTCAGGCTCGCGCCAGGCGGCGCGCAGGAGTACTTCGGCGTGCGGGCCGACCTCGTGACCTACGGCAAGACGCTGGGCGGCGGCCTGCCGGTCGGCGTGGTCTGCGGCCCGCACCGGCTCATGCAGCGCTGGCGCGAGGACCGGCCGGCCGACATCTGCTTCGCGCGCGGCACCTTCAACGCCCATCCCTATGTGATGGGCGCGATGCAGGTGTTCCTGGAGCGGCTGGCCACGCCCGAGGTGCAGGCCATGTACAAGGACCTGGACGCGACCTGGGAAGGCCGCGCGGCCCAACTCAACCAAGGGCTCGAAGGCGCGGGCCTGCCCGTGCGCGTGGGGGCGATGTCCACGGTCTGGGCCGTGGGCTTCACGCAGGCCTCGCGCTACCACTGGATGCTGCCCTACTACCTGCGCGAACAAGGCCTGGCGCTGAGCTGGGTCGGCACGGGCCGGCTGATCTTCAGCCTGAACTACGGCGACGCGGAGTTCGACGAGGTGGCGCGCCGCTTCGTCGCGGGCTGCCAGGCCATGCAGGCCGACGGCTGGTGGTGGCAGCAGGAGGGCCAGACCAAGAAGTCCATCCAGCGCCGCATCCTGCGTGAGATGTTCGGGAGGGCTTGAACGGCGGCGCCGGGCGGCCCAGCCGCTCGGCGCCTGCGCTGCGCCACCCATGCCCAGGCCGCTGGCGGCCTGGGCTGAGCAGGTGCGCGGCGGCCGAAGGCCTGTCCCATGCATGCGGTGCGCAGGCGTCGCGCCGCGGAAACGGTGGCTCAGCGGGCCGCGCTTTGCACGTCGTGCATGGGGTCGATGAGCTCGCCGCGCATGAGGGCCAGCGGGGCTTTCCAGTACAGCTTGATGTCGTGGAAGGGGTCGGTCAGGATCTTGGTGGCCCAGGCCAGGCCGGCCATCACGCCCTGCAGGAAGAACAGGTGCACGGTGCGCATCAGCACCGCGGCCACGCCCAGGGCCAGCCAGGCCAGGCCCACGTGGCGCAGCCAGCCTTGCAGGCCGGCGACCGGTTCGATGAGGCCGAACAGGCCGGGTTCCAGCCAGAGCAGCAGCGGCACGGCCACCCACAGCAGCATCAGCACCACCTTGCGGCGCAGGTTGTAGCCGACCTTGATCTCTTCCTTGTATTCGTGCGTGGCCTGGTTCACCTGGTCGTAGCCCTTGGGCTCGAAGAAGAAGTGACCGGCCTGTCGGCTGACCATGGCCACGGTCCACGCGAGCAGCGCGGCCACGGCGGGGTCGATGAAGAGCAGCAGGTAGCTGCACACGAAGGTGCAGGCCGACAGCAGGTGCAGGCTCTGGTTGATGCGGCTGTGGTGGTAGTAGCGGTGGTCGTCGTCACGCTGGATCTGCAGGGTCTGGAGGAAGTCGCGCACAGTGGCTCCTGGTGTCATGTGGCGCCATCGTGACCAGCGGCCATGAAAAGTGCATGACACCCGCGAACGCCGGCGCGAAAGGCTTGCGCCCCGGGCCCTGGCCCAGGCTCAGCGGCTGGGCTGCGGCTGGTGCTGAGCAGTGGGCGCACAGGCCGCGGCCCAGGCCGCGACCTGCGCGGCGCTGGCCGGCTCCATGCCGAACAGCAGCCGGTAGACGATGGGCGCGACCAGCCGGTCCAGCACCTCCTCGACCGTGGGTGCGGCCTCGCCACGCGCTGCGGCGCGCTGCACGAGCTGCGTGATCACGCCGGCCGTGATCTGCGCGCACTGGCAGTTGCCCGCGTTCTCTCCCTCGCCGGCCGAGGCCATGACGTCGCGCAGCATGGAGCGCCCGACCTCCGACGACATCTCTTCGTGAAACTGCTCGGCCCAGGCCGCCAGATCGCCGGCGAAGCTGCCGGTGTCGGCGGGCTCGGCGTCCGAGCGCATGCGCGCGACCGAAACATCGGCCAGCAGCTCGGCCAGGTCGCCCCAGCGCCGGTACACGGTGGAGGGCGTGACGCCGGCACGCGCGGCGATCAGCGGAACGGTCAGCGCGTCGCGGCCATGCTGCTCGACCAGCGCGCGCGTGGCCTCGTGCACGGCGGCCTGGACGCGGGCGCTGCGTCCACCGGGTCGGAGTACGGGACGGGGGGGCATGTTCAACATGCTAACGCAAAGCGTTTGCTTTATGCCATACAAGCACGAGAAGCGCATCGCCATGCCGCTGCTGGTGTCCAGCATCGTGCTGTTCTACGCCGGCATGGCCTTC
>DATKFT010000249.1:0-6302 GCA_035544335.1 Pseudorhodoferax sp. | reverse complement strand
GCGGCGCCGCGCGGCGCTCGGCCAGCAGCTGGCCGAAGTAGGCGAAGTACTCCTTGGCCACCACGCCCTTGCCCTGGCCTTCGGAGCCTTCGCGGCGCAGCGTGGGATCCTGGGGCGCGAGGAACTGCTGGGTCAGCCGCAGCAGGTAGGGGTGGTCGCTCTCGGGCACGTCGAGCAGGCCCATGATGATCTTGAGCGGGTACCAGACGGCGATGTCGTTGTAGAAGTCGCAGCCGCCGCCGCGCTCGAGCAGCTGGCCGACCAGCGCGCTGGCGTGCCGCTGGATGGTCTGCTCCAGCCGCTTGATGTTGGCCGGCATGAAGTAGGCCTGGGTCAGGCCGCGGTATTGGCGGTGGTCCTGGCCGTCCATGTGGATCATGGTGCGCACGATCTTGCCCTGCGTGGCGGCCGTCTCCACGGCGCGGATGCGCAGCTCCTCGTCGTTGAGCAGAAAGGTCTTGGGCTCGGCGACGAACACATCGGCGTGCTTGCCGACCGTGACGATGTCGGCATGCTTGCTGACGGCCCAGAACGGCGGGTGGCCCGGCGCTTCGGTCCAGTGCAGCGGGTCCTCGGCGCGCAGCCGGCGAAAGGCCGCGTGCATGGCCGCGGGGTCGGCGTACAGGCTGTGGCTGGCCAGGGCGCGGTCCAGTTCGGTGTCGTGCATGGAAGTCTCCTCGGGGGTGTGTGGAATGGGGTCGGATCAGAGATCGATGACGAGCTGCGCCGTGTGCGCGAGCGAGCAGCAGGGCATGAAGCAGTCGTTGCGCGCGCGGTCCTGCGCGGTCAGGTAGTGGTCGCGGTGCGCGGGCTGGCCCTGCAGCACGGTGGTCACGCAGGTGCCGCAGACGCCTTCCTCGCAGGACATCGCGAGCGGGATACCGGCCTCCTGCAGTGCGCGCGCCGCGCTCTGGCCGGCCGGCACCGCGATGCGGCGGCCGCTGGACGCGAGCACGAGTTCGAAGGGCCGGTCGGCCGCGGTGTCGGCACCGTCGGCGGTGGTCGCCGGCGGGCTGAAGTACTCGCGGTGCAGCTGCGCGTCCGGCCAGCCCAGCCGCTGCGCGGTGGCCATGGCGTGGTCGATGAAGCCCGCCGGCCCGCACACGTAGACATGCCAGTCCTGCGCGCCCTGCGCCGGCCGGGCCAGCGCAGACGCGGCGTCGAAGCGCTGCGCGGGCGGGCCGTCGTCGTGGTGCAGGCGCAGGTGGGGCGCGAGCGCGGGCGCGGCCAGCCGGGCGCCGAAGGCCGTGCGCTGCGGGCTGCGCGTGCAGTAGTGCAGCGCGAAGTCGGCCCGTAGCGCGGCCAGGCGCTCGGCCATGGCCAGCAGCGGCGTGATGCCGATGCCGCCGGCCAGCAGGATGCTGTGGCCGGCTTGCTCGCAGAGTGCGAACGCGTTGCGCGGTGCGCCCACGCGCAGCCGCATGCCGGCTTGCAGGCCCGCGTGCAGCGCGGCCGAGCCGCCGCGCGAGGCGGGCTCGCGCTGCACGCCGATCCGGTAGCGCCGCCGCTCGCGCGGATCGCCGCACAGCGAGTAGGCCCGCTGCAGGCCCGGCGCGGCCTGCACCATCACGTGGGCGCCGGCCTCGAAGGCCGGCAGCTCGCCGCCTTGCGGATGCTCCAGCGCGAATGCCACGATGTCCTGCGCTTCCTCGTGGCGCTCGGCCACGACGAGTTCGAGCGCAAGCGCCTCCATGCCTGATTCCATCGGCGTCTCCGTTGCAGTGGTTCGTTGTGCGCCGCAGGGCCCGGGGCCGGGCTCCGACGGCAGTCCCTAGGCTAGGGCGGGGCCCGGCGCGCGGCCATGACCGCAGTGGCCCTGAACATTGGCCGAACTGTCCGCGCAGGGTCTGGCATGGACGCCTGCCATGCGGCGGCGTCCCGGGTCGGGCATCTCGCGTGGCGCGAGAGCACCCGCAGGGCGCAAGAGAGGAAGAAAGAGGGAAGGAGAGAGGAGGAGGGCGTGGCGCCAGCGGTGGGCGCCACGCCGATCGGCGCGGAGCGGCGCCGGTGCCGGCGCGTGCCGGCACGTTCCGGCACGCGGCGTTCAGAGGAACGCGTCGGGGATCAGCGCGCTCTCGGGGCAGTCGCTGTAGCGCGAGAAGTCCTGCACGCCCGCGTCGCGCAGCACCTGCTCGTCGGTGCAGAAGTTGCCCGTGAAGGACAGCTCGCGCGTGAGCACCGCGTGCGCCGCGTCGGCCACGATCTCCGGGCGCCGCGTGCGCTGCATGGTGGCCTCGCCACCCAGGATGTTGCGCACGGCCGCCGTGCCGATGAAGGTGCGCGGCCACAGCGCGTTGAAGGCCACGCGGCCGCGGAACTCGCCGGCCATGCCCAGCACGCACATGCTCATGCCGTACTTGGCGATGGTGTAGGCCACGTTGGGCTCGAACCAGCGCGCGTCCATGTTGAGCGGCGGCGACAGCATGAGCACGTGCGGGTTGGCGGCCTCCAGCAGGTGCGGCAGGCAGCTGCGCGTGACCAGGTAGCTGCCGCGCGTGTTGATCGCGTGCATGAGGTCGAAGCGCTTCATGTCGGTCTCCAGCGTGCCGGTCTTGCCGATGGCGCTGGCGTTGTTCACGCAGATGTCGATGCCGCCGAAGCGGCGCACCGCCTGCGCGACGGCGTCCTGCACCTGGTCCTCGCTGCGCACATCGACCACGAGCGGCAGCGCGCGGCCACCGGCGGCCTCGACCTCCGCCGCCGCGGTGTGGATGGTGCCGGGCAGCTTGGGGTGGGGCTGGTCCGATTTGGCCGCGATCACGATGTTGGCGCCGTCGCGCGCCGCGCGCAGCGCGATGGCCAGGCCGATGCCGCGGCTGGCGCCCGTGATGAAGAGGGTCTTGCCCTGGAGTGTGTTCATGGCTGGGCGGAGGCGATGCCGCGAAAAGGTGGGGCCTTCTTGGCCAGTAGGGCCTCGATGGCCACGCGTGGCTCGGGCGCGCTGAAGGCCGCGGCCTGGCTGGCGGCCTCCAGGCTGAACAGGCTCGCGCGGTCGGCGTCCAGCGAGGCGTTCAGCGCCGCCTTGGTCAGCGCCAGCGCCGTGGGCGCGGCGCGGGTCAGGCTTTCGGCGACCGCGCGCGCGCGGGCCTCCAGCGCCTCGCTGTCGTGCACCTCCATGACCAGGCCCAGCTGGCGCGCCTCCTGCGCGTCGATGTCGCGCGTGGAGAACATGAGCTCCTTGGCGCGCTGCAGGCCCACGGCACGCGGCAGCAGGTACAGCGCGCCGAGGTCGGGCACCAGGCCCAGGCGCAGGTAGGCCATGCAAAAGCGCGCCCGCGGCGAGGCCAGCACCATGTCGGCGCACAGCGCGAGCGCGAAGCCCGCGCCCATGGCCGGGCCGTCGACCGCGGCGATCACAGGCCGGCCCAGGTTCAGCATGTCGTCGATGAAGCGCAGGCCGCTCTTGATGCGCTGCTGCCAGTAGGCCGGCCCTGCGTCCAGGTGCTCGTGCAGCACCTGCAGGTTGCCGCCCGCGCAGAACACGCCGGGGCTGCCGGCCAGCACGAGCACGCGGATGCCGGGGTCCTGGCGCACCTGCTCCAGCACCTCCATGAGTTCGGCGCGCAGCTCCGCATCGAAGGGGTTGTGCCGGGCAGGGCGCGCCAGGCGGATCCAGCCCACCTGGTTCTCGACCGTGAAGTTCAGGGTTTGCATCGCGCTGTCAATCCGCGGGTCGGAACATCGGGACCATGCGGCCGTCCTCGGCCGGCTTGAAGCAGACCTGCACGCGCTGGCCGATGGCCAGGCGGTCCAGGTCGCAGTCGACGATGTTGCTGAGCATGGTCACGCCCTCGTCCAGCGCCACATAGGCGATGGCGTAGGGGATGGGGCCGGCCTTGCGCGTCACGCTGACGCTGTAGATCTCGCCCTGGCCCGACAGCGCCACCCAGTCCGTGTCGCCCAGGCAGAACGGGCAGACCGGGCGCGGGTACCAGTGCAGCTTGCCGCAGGCCTGGCAGCGCCGTGTGCTCAGGCGGCCGGCGTCGGCCGCAGCCCAGTAGGCTTCGGTGGCCGCATCGACCAGGGGGGCGGCCAGCGGCCGTTCGACGTAGGGGGTGCTCATGTTCATTGCCTTTCGAGGATCAGGGTGGCGCTGCCGTGGCGCGAACCGAGCAGGCCGCCCGTGCCTTGCGCGAGCGCGAGCTGGCAGTTGGGAACCTGCACCTTGGGGTGGGCCTCGCCGCGCAGCTGGCGCACGGCCTCGATGACCTTGGTGATGCCGCCGCGGTTGGCCGGGTGGTTGTTGCACAGGCCGCCGCCGTCGGTGTTGAAGGGCAGCCTGCCCACGCCCGAGATCAGGTTGCCGTCGGCCACGAAGCGGCCGCCTTCGCCCTTCTTGCAAAAGCCTAGGTCTTCGAGCTGCATGAGCACGGTGATCGTGAAGCTGTCGTAGATGGAGGCGTACTGGATGTCGGCCGGCTGCACGCCGGCCTCGGCGAAGGCCGCGGGGCCGCTCACGGCCGCGCCGGACCAGGTCAGGTCGACCGCACCGCCGAGCTGGCCCTTGATGGTCTCGCCCGCGCCCAGCACATTGACCACGGGGCGCTGCAGCCTGCGCGCGATCTCCGGGCGCGCCACCACGAGCGCGCCGCCGCCGTCGCTGACCACGCAGCAGTCCAGCTTGCGCAGCGGGTCGGCGATCAGCGGCGAGGCCAGCACGTCCTGCACGGTCACCGCGTCGCGCAGCATGGCGTGCGGGTTGTGCTGGGCGTGGGCGGCGGCCGCCACCTTGATCCAGGCCAGCTGCTCGGCCGTGGTGCCGTACTCGTGCATGTGGCGCGCGGCCGCCAGCGCGTACATGTTGACCGTGACCGGGCCGTAGGGCATTTCCCAGGGCGCGTCCGGCGTGGCCGCCGTGACCATGCGCTGGCCGACGCCCACGCCGCCGCCCCCCTCGGTGCGCGGCCGGCCGGCCAGCGTGATCAGCGCCACCTCGCACTTGCCCGCCGCGATCGCCTGCGCCGCGTGGGCCACGTGGATCAGGTAGGCCGAGCCGCCCGTGTCGGTGGTGTCGATGTGGCGCAGCCGCGTGAGGCCCAGGTAGTCGGCCATGCTGTTGGCGCCCAGGCCGGGCGCATCGCCCGCGCAGAAATAGCCGTCCACATCCTGCATGGCGAGGCCCGCATCCTGCAGCGCGCCGCGCGCGCACTCGGCGTGCAGCTGGGCCACGGTCTTGTCCGGCGCCTTGCGCGTGGGGTGTTCGTAGGCGCCCACGATGCAGGCCTTTCCCTTGATCGTCATGTCTTCTCCGGTTGACGCGAAATCGGACCGTAGAATATCATTGGTTCAACCATCAAACAAGGAGCAGCACATGAACCCCATCGTCTCCCTCGCAGGCCGCACCGTCGTCGTCACGGGTGCGGGCCAGGGCATCGGCAAGGCCGTCGTCGAGACCGTCATCGCGCTGGGCGGCAATGCCGTGGCGGTGGACCTCAATGGTGCGACGCTGGACGCCGCGGTCTCGGCGCTGCCGGCCGAGCGCGTGCTGGCGGTGCAGGCCAGCGTGACCGACCCCGCGCGTGCGGGCCAGGCCGTCGCCGACGCGGTGGCCCGCTTTGGCGCCGTGCACGGCCTGGTCAACAACGCGGGCATCATCCGGCCCGCGATGATCGAGAAGATGACGGACGAGCAGTGGCAGGCCGTCATCGACGTGCACCTGACGGGCTCGTTCTACTGGACCCGCGCGGTCGGCCAGCACATGCTGGCGCGCGTGAAGGCCGGCGACGCGAGCGGCGGCTCCATCGTCAACATCTCCTCGGACGCGGGCCGCAAGGGCTCCATCGGCCAGATCAACTACGCGGCGGCCAAGGCCGGCCTGCTGGCCATGAGCATGACCATCGCGCGCGAATGGGGCCGCCACAACATCCGCGCCAACTCGGTGTGCTTCGGCGTGGTGGAGACGCCCATGACCGAAGTGGTGCGCGGCGAGAAGTTCCGCGACGGCATGCTGGCCCAGATCCCGATGGGGCGCTGGTCCACGCCCGAGGAGGCCGTGAAGGCCGTGTGCTTCCTGCTGTCCGACGGTGCCAGCTACATCACGGGCCAGCACCTGGGCGTCAACGGCGGCTTCCACATCAGCCTGTGAGCCAGGCCATGGCGCCCCATGGCGAGCCGGAACCCGCGCGCCTGGCGGCCTACCTGCGTGCGCAGGATGTGCCGTGTGCGGGCACGCCCGTGCTGCGCCGCGTGGAGGGCGGGCAGTCCAACCCGACCTACGTGGTCGAGGCCGGGCCGCAGCGCTATGTGCTGCGCCGCAAGCCCTCGAGGCCGCTGCTGCCCTCGGCGCACGCGATCGAGCGCGA
>DATKFT010000248.1:0-2484 GCA_035544335.1 Pseudorhodoferax sp. | reverse complement strand
GCGGTCCAGCTTCATGGCCGGGCCCAGCGTGCACCCCGGGACGGCCCGTCGGCGCTCATCGGCCGGTGTCCTCGGGGATGAAGTAGCCTACGCCGCGCATGGTCTGGATCAGGCCTTCGCCGAGCTTCTTGCGCAGGTGGTGCACATGGACCTCGATGGCATTGCTCTCCAGCGCCTGGTCCCAGTTGTACAGCGCCGCCTCGATCTGCTGGCGCGACAGCACGCGCGGGCTGGCCTGCAACAAGGTCTGCAGCACGCCGAATTCGCGCGTGGACAGCTCCACGGGCCGGCCCTGCTGGCGCACCTGGCGCGTGGCCGGGTCCAGCTCGAGCAGGCCGCGGCGCAGCAGCGGCTGCGGGCGCCCGACCGCGCGCCGGCACACGGCGCGCAGGCGTGCCGCCAGCTCGTGCGCGTCGAAGGGTTTGCCCAGGTAGTCGTCGGCGCCCATGTCCAGGCCCACGATGCGCGAGGCCACCTGGTCGCGCGCGGTCATGATCAGCACCGGCGTGGCCGGATCGGGGCGCCCGCCCGCCGGCGCCTGGCGCAGGCGCTGCAGCAGCGTGGCGCCATCGCCGTCGGGCAGGCCCAGGTCCAGCAGCATCGCGTCGAAGGGCTCGGTGCGCAGCGCCGCCCAGGCGGGCGCGAGGCCGTCCACGCAATCGACAGCCCAGCCGTGCTGGCCCAGCGTCAGGCGCAGGCCTTGGGCAATGCCCGGATCGTCTTCCACCACCAGAACGCGCATGGCCCGCATTGTGCCGCCGGCTCTTAAGAGTTCCTTAAGTGGCCCGCCCGATGCTGCCGGCATGCGAATTCGAGATGACATCCAAGGGCCAGGCCTGGCCGTGCTCGCGGCGCTCGCGGTGCCGCTGCTGTGGGACGCGAGCGGCTGGGACCTGCCGCTGGCAGCAAGCATGGGCAGCCCCGAGGGCTTTGCGCTGCGCGACAACTGGTGGCTGGTCCATGTGCTGCACAACGGCGCGCGCCGCCTCGCCTGGCTGCTGGGCTGCCTGCTGTGCCTGGCCGTGGTCTGGCCCGTGGGGCCGCTGCGCCGCCTGCCGTTCGCGCGGCGGCTGCAGCTCGCGCTGTCGGGCCTGCTGGCCACGGGCATGGTCGCGCTGATCAAGTCGGGCAGCCACACCAGCTGCCCCTGGGACCTGTCGGCCTTCGGCGGCGTGGCGCGCTACGCGTCGCATTGGCAGGGCTGGGGGCAGGGCGACGGCGGGGCCGGGCGCTGCTTTCCGGCCGGCCATGCCAGCGCCGGCTTCGCGTTCGTGGCGGGCTGGTTCGCGTTGCGCCGCGACCTGCCGCGGCTGGCGGCGGTCTGGCTCGGTGTGGCACTGGTGGCCGGCCTGGTGCTGGGCCTGGCGCAGCAGCTGCGCGGCGCGCATTTCATGAGCCACACGCTGTGGACGGCCTGGATCTGCGCCGCCGTGGGCTGGGCTGTCGATCTCGCATGCACCCGTTCGCGCACGGCGCTGCAAGGAGCCGCCGCATGAGCACCGTCCAACCGCCCGCAGGCGCCCGCACCGCGGGCCGCGCGGCCGCAGGGACCCCGATCTGGCGCCGTCCCATGTCCCCGCTGTGGCTGGTGCTGGCCGCCAGCGCATGGATGACCCTGGTCGGCAATGGCGCGCTGTGGCAGCGCCTCAACGAGCTGGGCCTGCTGGCGGGCGCGCGCGGCCTGGCCTTCGGCGCCGCGCTGTGGCTGGCCATCTGGGCGCTGCTGGCCGCGCTGCTGGGGTTCGTGGCCTGGCGGCCCACGCTCAAGCCCGTGCTCGTGCTGCTGCTGTTCAGCACCGCGTTCGCGCGCCACTTCATGGCCAGCTACGGCGTGCTGATCGATCCCGGCATGCTGACCAACGCGCTGCAGACCGACTGGCACGAGGCTGGCGCGCTGTTCAACGGGCAACTCGTGACCGGCGTGCTCGCGTTGGCCGTGCTGCCGGCCTGGCTGGTCTGGCGCCAGCCCCTGGCCTATGGCCGGGTGCGGCGCCAGCTCTGGCGCAACCCGGCCTTCTCGTTCATGGCGCTGCTGGCATTGGCCGCGCTGGTGCTGGCCATGTTCCAGCCGCTGGCCTCCGCGAGCCGCAACAACAAGGACCTGCGCTACCTCGTCAACCCCGTGTCCAGCCTGGTGTCGGTCGCGCGGCTGGCGGCGCGGCCGTTCCAGCGCGAGGCCGGGCCGCTGCAGCCGCTGGGCGAGGACGCCCAGCTGGCCCTGGCCACGCCCACAGGGACCGGCGCGGGCACTGCGCGGCCGCGCCTGCTGCTGTTGGTGCTGGGCGAGACCGCGCGCAGCGACCACTTCAGCCTGAACGGCTACCCGCGCCCGACCTCGCCGGCGCTGGAGCGGGCGCAGGTGCTGAGCTTTCGCAACGCCTGGTCCTGCGGCACGAGCACGGCCGAGTCGCTGCCCTGCATGTTCGCGCACCTGCCGCGGGCCGAGTATGTGCGCCGCAGCGGCGACTACGAGAACCTGCTGGA
>DATKFT010000247.1:0-2545 GCA_035544335.1 Pseudorhodoferax sp. | reverse complement strand
GACCAGCTCGCGCGCGCGGTGCGCCAGACCGCCTCGCAGGAGGCCGTGGACGCCGCGGCCCAGCAGCTGCGCGAGCGGCTGGAAGCCTGCCGCCAGGCGGTCAACGACGTCTACGCCCACCTGGAGGAGAACGGCATCTCGGTCGGCGTGGTGTTCCGGCTGCGCCAGCTGCGCGAGCGCATCGTGCGCGTGCGCGAACTGCTGGACATGCTGCTGGGCGGCAAGGCACTGGCCAGCGGCGCGCGGCTGATCGCACGGCTGGCCCAGGCCGAGCAGGACAAGAAGAGCCTGCGCGCGCTGGTCACGGCCAACTCCTCGCTGCTGGCCGCCAAGGTGGCCGAGCGCAGCGCCGAGACCGGCGAGCACTACATCACGCGCGACCGCGGCGCCTACCTGCAGATGCTGCGCAAGGCCGCGGGCGGCGGCTTCTTGACCGGTTTCACGGTGCTGCTCAAGTTCAGCATCATGGCCATCGGCCTGTCGGCCTTCTGGGGTGGCTTCTGGGCCGGCGTGTCCTACGCGGCCAGCTTCGTGCTGATCCAGCTGCTGCACTGCACGCTGGCCACCAAGCAGCCGGCCATGACGGCGCCGGCCATGGCCGCCAAGCTCAAGGACCTGACCGGCGACGCGGTCACGCGCTTCGTCGACGAGATCACCCACCTCACGCGCTCGCAGGTGGCGGCCGTGCTGGGCAACCTGCTGGTCGTGGTGCCCACCGTGCTGGGCATCAGCCTCCTGATGCTGCACACGCTGGGCCACCCCATGCTGGACGTCAAGGGCGCGCAGTACGTGCTGCATTCGCTGGACCTGCGCGGCCCCACGCTGCTGTTCGCGGCCTTCACGGGCGTGCTGCTGTTCGCGGCCAGCATCGCGGGCGGCTGGGCCGAGAACTGGTTCGTGCTGCACCGGCTGGATTCGGCGCTGCGCTACAACCCGCGCATCACGCGCGTGCTGGGCGCAGGCCGCGCCGCGCGCTGGGCCGGCTTCATGCGCGAGAACATCTCGGGCTTCGCCTCTAACATCACGCTGGGCTTCATGCTGGGCCTGCTGCCGGCCTTCCTGGCCTTCTTCGGCATCGCGCTGGACGTGCGCCACGTCACGCTGTCGGCCGGCCAGCTGGCCGCCGCCGTCGCGGCGCTGGGGCCGGCCGTGCTGCGCGAGGAGGCCTTCTGGTGGTGCGTGGCCGCGATCCCGCTGATCGGCGCGCTGAACCTGGCGGTCAGCTTCTACCTGGCCTTCCGCGTCGCGGCGCGCGCACACAACGTCAACGACGTGGACCGCGCGCGCATCTATGCCGCCATCCGCGCCAGGCTGCGCCGGCGGCCGCTGCAGTTCTTCCTGCCTCTCGTGCGGCCTGCCGCAGCCGACACGGCCGAACCCGACACCCCAAGGAGACCCCCCAACGATGCAGGATCTGCTGACGTTCTGGAACACTGACGGCACCAGCGCCAGCCTGCCCACGCTGGCCTGGTCCCTGGTGCTGGCCTGTGCGGCCGCGGCCGGCTACCTGGTACAGCGGCACAGCGGCCTGCCCAAGGTCGCGGGCTACTCGGTGGTGGGCGCGATCGCCGGCTTTGCCGGATTCGCCGACGCGGCCTGGCCCCTGAGCGGCAACGCACTGTTCCTGCTCGAGATCGCGATCGCCGTCGTGCTCTTCGAGGCCGGCGCCCGGCTGCCGCTGCGCTGGTTCCGGCACAACCCCATGGTGCTCGTGCAGTCGCTGGCCGAATCCGTGCTGAGCTTCACGGCCGTCTACTGGCTGCTGCGCCGCTTCGAGATCGACCCGGTGGCGGCGCAGGCGCTGGCCATCGTGGCCGTGGCCGCCTCGCCCGCCGTGCTCACGCGCGTGGTCATCGACACCCATGCGGCCGGCCCCGTGACCGAGCGCGCGATCGCGCTGTCCACGCTGTCCACGCTCTACGCGCTGACCATCGGCAGCGCGCTGGCGGGCATCATCGACACGGGCGCCGACACCGGCGTGGTGCAGACCATCGCGCCCGTGTTCACGCTGCTGAGCCTGTCGCTCGTGGTGGCGGCGCTGCTGGGCCTGGCCATGCGCGCAGCCTTGCGCGTGATGAGCCCGACCAGCGAGAACACCTCCATGCTGCTGCTGGCGCTGATCGCGGCCAGCACGGCGCTGGCCACGCTGGTGGGCGGCTCGGCCGCGCTGTCGGCGCTGCTGGCCGGCCTGCTGCTCAAGCAGCTCAACCCGCGGCCCTGGGTCTGGCCGCGCCAGCTCGGCACGGCCGCATCCATGCTGACCATGCTGATGTTCGTGCTGGTCTCCACGGTGGCGGCCGGCACGGTCTGGACCGCCGCGGGCGCCGCGCTGGTGCTGGGCGTGGTGGCCGTGCGGCTGCTGGCCAAGGTGGTCGGCACGCTGGTGGCCAGCCCGGGCAGCGGCCTCAAGCTGTCGCAGGCGCTGTGGACCGGCTGCGCGATGTCGCCGATGTCCTCGGTCGCCCTGCTGCTGGCCTCGCAGTTCGCGCTGGCCTCGCAGCAGCACGGCCCGGTGATCACGGGCGTGGCGCTGCCGACCATTTTG
>DATKFT010000246.1:0-7148 GCA_035544335.1 Pseudorhodoferax sp. | reverse complement strand
CTGCTATGCGGCCGCGGCCGATCTCACGCGCAACGGCCACACGGTGACGCTGTGGCGGCGTGACCGCGCGGCGCTCCAGGCCCATGGCGAGCAGGCGGAACTGACCGTCATGTCGTCCAACGGCGATTTCACGGCCCGTCCGCACCGGTTCACGGCCGACATCGGGGAGGCGGTGCGCGGCGCCGAGCTGATCTTGGTTCCGCTGCCTGCGACCGCGCAGAAGGATCTGGCGGAAATGCTGGCGCCCCACCTGTCCGATGGCCAGGTCATCTACCTGACGCCGGGCAGCTTCGGTGCCTACTGCATGGCCAGGGACATCTGGCGGCTGGGCAACCGAGCGAAGCTGGCGTTCGCGGAGACCGGAACCTTGCCCTATCTCACGCGCAAGCACGGCCCGACCCTGGTGTCGCTGACCACGCGCGCCACCAACCTGCCCACCGGCGTGTTCCCGGCCACACAGACCGCGCATGCGCTGTCGGTGATCCAGCGCGCCTTCCCGGTCGCGCACGCGGTGGAGGACGCGCTGTCCGGTGCACTGCTGAACGCCGGCCCGGTCATCCACCCGCCGCTGATCATCATGAATGCCGGGCCACTGAACCGGTCGCGCGATTTCGACATCCACAACGAAGGCACGCAACCCCTCGTGCGGCAGGTGACGCACCGCCTGGATGCCGAGCGCATTGCCGTGCGCGAGGCGCTGGGCTACTCGACACACCACTACCCGCTGATCGACCACTACGAGGGGCGCGACTGGATGTACGGTCCGAAGTCGCACTCGGGGGTGGTCAACAGCGGCAACTGGCGCGAACCGATCGATCTGACGAGCCATCGCTACATGCGGGAGGATGTGGCCATCGGCCTGGCGTTCCTGGCCTCGGTGGGCGATTGGGCGCAGGTGTCTACGCCCATCGCGCATGGCCTACTGGCCCTGGGCGGTGCGGTCTGTGGCGAGTCCTTTGCCGATGGCCCGCGCACGATCGCAGGCCTGGGCCTGGGCGGCGAGAGCGTGGCTGCGTTCCAGGGGGGGCTGCAGCATGGCTTCCATTGAAGCTCCGGACGCCGCTTCGGCAGGCCTTGCCTCCATCGGCCTGCTGGGCGCGGGGCGGATGGGGCGCGGCATCGCGCTGGCATTCGCCTTCGCCGGCCACGAGGCCGTGCTCATCGACATCAAGCCGCGTTCGGACGCCGCATTCGCGCTGTTGCACCGCCAGGCGCAGCAGGAAATCGCGGCTGGACTTGCCACGATGGTGCGCATCGGTGCGCTGACGCAGGACCAGACACAGGCCGTGGCCGCCCGCATTCGCACCGTTGGACTGGCGCAGGCGCCGCAGGCCTTGGCGCGGACCGACGTGCTGTTCGAAGGCGTGCCCGAAACCTTGGAGGCCAAGCGCGAAGCATTGGCCTTCGCGAGCGCCCATCTGCGGCCCACGGCGATCGTGGCGTCGACCACGTCGACGATCCTCTCCACGGAGCTTGCGGCCATGGTCACGGCGCCGGAGCGCTTCCTGAACGCGCACTGGCTGAACCCGGCTTTTCTCATTCCCATCGTCGAGCTGTCGCCGCATGCGGGCACCAGCGAGGCGGTGGTCGAGGCGCTCGCAGCGATCCTGCGGCGCCTGGGGAAACGGCCGATCCGTTGCGCGGCCACGCCGGGCTACGTCGTGCCGCGGCTGCAGTCGCTGATCATGAACGAAGCCGCCCGCATGGTGGAGGACGGCGTTGCGAGCGCGGAGGCGATCGACGAGGCCGTGCGCTACGGCTTCGGCTTTCGCTACACCACCGTCGGCGCCATCGCGTTCATCGACTTTGGCGGACTGGACATTCTCTACCACGCCAACCGCTACCTGACCGAGACGCTGGGCGAGCGTTACCGGCTGGCGCCCATCGTCGAGCGCTACATGCACGAGGGGCGCTTGGGCCTTCGCACGGGCAAGGGCTTTTATGACTATCCGGGCGATGACGCAGACGCGCGGCGCACCGAGGTCCTCCAGCGCCAATTCCAACTGCTGAGCTTCCTTGGCGCCGCACCGCGCCGCGACGCTGCATTGCGCGATTCCACAACCGAAGCCAACCCGGGGAGTTCCCTATGAACCGCCTTCTGCGTCTGTTCTCCGGCTTGCTGCTGTCCGGTGCGCTTGCGGCCTCGCACGCGGCGGACTATCCGAGCGGCGCCGTCCGCATCGTCGTTCCTTTCCCGCCCGGTGGCATTGCAGACATCCTCGCACGGGCCGTGGCCGACCGGCTCTCGCCGCGCCTGGGCCAGCCAGTCCTGGTCGACAACCGGCCGGGCGGCAACACGGTGATTGCGGCGCAGGCGGTTGCGAGGGCGGCTCCCGACGGGCTCACTGTGCTGATGGGGACCGATGCGACGATGTCGGCGCTGCCCTTCCTCTACAGCAAGCTGCCCTTCGACCCGAAGGCCGACTTCACGGCGGTGATGCCAGTGGCGCAGGCCACCTCGTTCCTTGCCGTGTCGTCGGAAGTTCCCGTGGGCAGCGTGGCCGATCTGGTGCGCCTGGCCAAGGCCAAACCAGGCAGCTTGAGCTACGGCTCGATGGGCGCCGGCAGCAACGGACATATTTCGGGCGAGCTGTTCCGCAAGACCGCGGGGGTGGACATCGTGCACGTTCCGTACAAGGGACTTGCCGATGCCGTGGCGGCTCTGGTGGGCAACCACACCAACATCATCTTCGGCAATGTGATGCCCATGCTGTCGCATGTGAAGTCTGGCCGCGTGAAGCTGCTGGCCTACATGGGCGATCAGCGCTCGCCGCTGTTTCCGGACATTCCCACCATCGCCGAGACGGGCTACCGCGGGCTGGAGTCGGTCGCCTGGTTCGGGCTGCTGGCGCCAGCGCACACGCCGCCGGCGGTGGTGGAAAAGCTCGCCACGCTCACGCGGGTCGTCGTGGCCGATCCGGCATTCCGTGAGCGCTACCTGACGTCGGTGGGGCTGGAGCCGATGGAGGTCGAGACGCCGGCGGCTTTCAGCCAGTTTCTGGCGCGGGACCGCCAGAAGTACGAGCAGCAGGTCCGCACGAGCGGCATCCAGCTGGAGTGATCCGGCGCACCTCCAACATCGCCCCACACCGCCCCACACAACGCCACCAAACCCATGTACGTCGAACAACGCATCTACACCCTGGCCCCCGGCGGCGCTGCCGAGTACCTGCGCATCTACCGCGCGTGCGGCCGCAGCGTGCAGGAAGGCCACCTTGGCAGCATGCTGGGCTGCTACACACGCGAGGTCGGCGAGCTGAACCAGCTCGTCTACCTGTGGCCCTTCGCATCGCTGGACGAGCGGGCCCGCCGGCGCGCCGCGCTGATGGCCGACACCGACTTTGCGGCCTTCCGCAAGCAGGTGCGCCACCTGGTGCTGCGCCAGGAGAACACCATCCTCGTGGACGCGCTGGCGTGACGGCCATGCACTACGACCCGCTAGCGCTCTACATCGACGGCGCCTTCCTTGCCGGCGGCGCGCGGCCCACGCAGCCGGTGTTCGATCCGGCCGACGGCAGCGTGCTCGGCGAACTGCCGCACGCGCTGCCCGAAGACCTGGAACGCGCCGTGCAGGCCGCGCACCGTGCCTTTCCGGCCTGGCGCGATGCCTCGCCGCTGCAGCGTGCGGACATCCTGCGCCGCGCCGCGCAGCTGATGCGCGAGCGTGCGAGCGCCATCGGCCGCCAGATCACGCTGGACCAGGGCAAGCCGCTGGAGCAAGCGATCGGCGAAGTGATGTACAGCGCCGAGGCCGCCGAATGGCATGCCGAGGAGGGGCGCCGCATCTACGGCCGCGTGGTGCCTGCGCGCGCGCCCGATGTGCAGCAGCTCGTGGTGCGCGAGCCGGTGGGCGTCTGCGTGGCCTTCACGCCCTGGAACTTCCCGTTCAACCAGGCGCTGCGCAAGGTGGTGGCGGCGCTGGCCGCTGGCTGCACGCTGGTGCTCAAGGGGCCGGAGGAGTCGCCCAGCGCCATCGTGGCGATGGCGCGCATCTTCCACGACGCCGGCCTGCCGCCGGGCTGCCTGAACATCGTCTGGGGTGTGCCGGCCGCGGTGTCGGAGCACCTGGTCGCCCATCCGCTGGTGCGCAAGATCTCGTTCACGGGCTCGGTGCCGGTGGGCAAGCACCTGGCCGCGCTGGCCGGGCGGCACATGAAGCGTGCCACCATGGAACTGGGCGGCCATGCGCCCGTGGTGGTCTGCGCCGATGCCGATGTGGACGCTGCCGTCGACCTGCTGGTGCCCTACAAGTTCCGCAACGCCGGCCAGGTCTGCATCTCGCCCACGCGCTTCTTCGTGCACGCGGCCGTGCACGACCGCTTCGTGGAGCGCTTCGTGGCGCAGGCGAGGGCCTTGCGGGTCGGCCCGGGCCTGGACCCGGACACGCACATGGGACCGCTGGCCCATGGCCGGCGTGTCGCCGAGATGCAGGCATTTGTGGACGACGCGCGCCGGCACGGTGCCCAGATCGCCACGGGCGGCCAGCGGCTCGGTGAGGCCGGCCATTTCTACGCACCCACGGTGGTGCTGCAGCCGGACGACACCACAAGGCTCATGAACGACGAGCCCTTCGGCCCCTTGGTCGCAGTACGCCGCTTCCATGCGCTGGACGAGGTATTGGCCCAGGCCAACCGGCTGCCTTTCGGCCTAGCCTCCTATGTGTTCACGCGCTCGGCGCACAGCGCCCATGTGCTGTCGCGCGGCCTGCAGGCCGGCATGGTCAACATCAACCACTTCGGCATGGCGCCCGCCGAGCTGCCCTTCGGTGGCGTCAAGGACAGCGGTTACGGCAGCGAAGGCGGCACCGAGAGCTTCGATGGCTACCTCAGCACCAAGCTGATCACGCAACGCCTCGTGGCGTAGCACCCACCTCGATCTTTTCCAGGACATGCGTCCGCGTGGCATGGGGCTGCGTGGTGTGCCTGCGCCTGCCTGTTCCCAGCAAGGACCCTTTCCGCATGTTGCAACTGAACGATCCCGAAATGCTGCACCAGCAGGCCGACGCGACTGCGGTCGGTCTGCCGGCCTGCTTCTCGCTCGAGCCCGGGTGCGCCTGCCTGGGCCGGTGGCCCGCTGCTTGGCGCCCTGCATCGGGTGCGCACGGCGCCTGCATGCAGCGCGCCAAGCCTTGCTGCCGCGCGCCGCAGGCGGCATCGCGCCGCCTTTGGGTGGTGGATGGCATGAAATATGAAATTCCCAAAATAAGGGAATAAATGAGATGAAATTCGGGTTATTGCGCATCAAATAAATTTGCAATTCCTAAATACTGAATTTAGAAAACAAGATCCAGGAGATAGAGATGAACACGAAGGTCCCCCGCCGCCGTCTTGGCACCCTGGCCCTCGCTGCGCTAGCCATGGCGCTGCCTTGGCCAAGCGCAGCGCAGCCGCCCGACCGCATCACGATCGTGGTGCCGTATCCGCCGGGCAGCGCGCCCGACACCCTCGCGCGCCAGTTGGCCACCAAGCTCGCCCCTCGGCTGGGCAGGTCGGTCATCGTGGACAACCGTCCCGGTGCCAATGCCATCATTGGCAGCGACTACGTGTCCAAGGCCAAGAACGACGGCAGCACCTACCTGTTGGTCGATCGCATGACGGTGGTCGTCAATCCCCTGCTGTTCAGCAAGCTGCCCTACGAGCCTGCCGCGCTGGTGCCAGTGAGCGACGTCGCCCGGGTGAACCTGCTGCTGAGCGTGCGTGGCGATGAACCGGTCAAGGACTGGGCCAGCTTCGTGGCCTATGCCAAAAACCATCCCGAGGCCGTCGCCATCGGCACCGGTGGGCCTGGCAGCGTGCACCACCTGAGCCTGGAGCTGCTGAGCCGCGCCATCGAGGTCCGCCTGACGCATGTGCCTTACAAGGGCATCGCGCCTGCGGTGCAGGACGTGCTGGCCGGTCAGCTGTTCGGTGTCATCTCCGGTCCGGAGGTGGTGCTGCCGCATCTCGAAGGCGGCCGGCTGCGCCCGCTCGTCACCGGCGCAAAGCAGCGCGCGGCGGCATTGCCGCAGGTACCGACCTTGGCCGAGCAAGGCGTCGGCGAGGCGGTGCTGCTACCGACGACCTTCTCGGTCTTCGCGCCACCGCGCACGTCCGCCGCCGTTGCCAATCCGTTCGGCGATGCCGTGCGCGCCGTGCTGAGCGAGTCCGACACGGCCGTCCGCCTGGCACCCCTTGGCCTGGAACCTGCGGGCGCGACGCCGCAGCAGATGCAAGCCGCGCTTGCCGAGCAAGGCCCGCAGCTGACCCGCGTGATCCGCGAGGCGGGCATCAAGCTCGATTGAGGGCAGCACCGTGGGCCGTCCCAACTTCATCTTCATCCTGGCGGACGATCTGGGTTACGCCGACCTGGGCTGCTATGGCGGGCGCGCGCCTGTGTCGCCCTGTCTGGACCGCATGGCGGGCCAAGGCCTGCGCTTCACCCAGGGCTATGCCAACTCGCCGGTGTGCTCGCCTACGCGCTTCGGCCTGCTCAGCGGGCGCTGGCAGTACCGCCTGCGCGGCGCGGCCGAAGAGCCGCTGACCGGGGCCAAGGCACGGCAGCGGTCCGACCTCGGCATGCCTGCCGAGCATCCGACATTCGCGTCCCTGCTGCAGGCGGCCGGCTGGCGTACCGCGCTGCTGGGCAAGTGGCACCTGGGTTACCCGCCCCGGTTCGGGCCGCTCAAGAGCGGCTACGACACGCACTTCGGTCCGTACTCGGGTGGCGTCGACTACTTCAACCACCAGACCATGAAGGGGCGCCACGACCTCTGGCTGGACGACGCGCCCTGCCACACCCAGGGCTACCTGACCGACCTGCTGAGCGCGCGCGCCGTCGACTTCGTGCGCGACTGCGCAGCGCGCGCGCAGCCATTTCTGCTGAGCCTGCACTACACCGCGCCGCATTGGCCATGGGAGACGCGCGAGGACGAAGCCGTCGCGGGCAGCCTGGGCGGGGAGATCCAGCATGCACGTGGTGGTTCGATCCACACCTACCGTCGCATGATCCACCACATGGACGAGGGCATCGGGCGGCTGCTCGACACGCTGGACGCGTGCAAGCTCTCGCAGGACACGCTCGTCGTCTTTACCAGCGACAACGGCGGCGAGCGTTTCTCGGACAACTGGCCGCTGATCGGTGGCAAGATGGATTTGACCGAAGGCGGTATC
>DATKFT010000245.1:0-3793 GCA_035544335.1 Pseudorhodoferax sp. | reverse complement strand
CTGGAGTAGCGCAGCAGCCGCGTCTGCCACAGCTGCGCGACGCGCGCGCGCAGTTGCGCCTCGTTGGCCGCCAGTTCGCGCGGCGTGATCGGGTCCTTGGCGCTGTTGTAGAGCTGCGCGCGCATGAGGATGTCGTCACGTGCGGTCAGCAGGTCGGCGATCTCACGCTCGGAATCGAGAATGCTCTTGCGCTGCACCTCGGTCGGGTGCGCGGTCAGCACGGGCGAGACATAGCTCGTGGCCAGCGTCATCGCGATGGCCTTGGGCGAGATGCCGGCCCAGCGCAGGCGCGCCAGCGCCACGTCGATGCTGCCCTCCTGCGTGTTGCCGGCACGCTCGTGCACGGCGCGGCGGCGGATGTGGTGGCGGTCCTCGGCCAGGTTGGCCAGGTGACTGAAGTAGGTGAAGGCGCGGATCACGCTGACGGTCTGGTCGGCCGTCAGGCTCTTGAGCAGCTTCTTCAAGGCCTTGTCGGCCTCTTCATCGGCATCGCGGCGGAAGGCCACCGAGAGCTTGCGCACCTGTTCGATGAGTTCGAAGGCAGGGGCGCCGTCCTGCTCGCGGATCACGTCGCCGAGCAGCCGGCCGAGCAGCCGGATGTCTTCGACGAGCGGGCGTTCGTTGTCGCGCGTGGTGGCCCGGCTGCGTTGCGGGGCCTCGTCGGAGCCGGGGGCGGGGAGGGGGGCTGCTGCGGCAGCAGGGGTCGCCTGGTCTTGTATTGTCATGGTGAGAACGAAGGCTGCGACGGATGCCAGCAAGAAAAATGCCACCTCATGCCGCGGGCTGGCTGCATGCTAGCATCCGGCCCCCGCGGCCGATTACGAACTGGTTACCTGCGTGCGCTCCTTTCCCTCCTCCTCCATCGTCATCGCCACCCGGGAGAGCCGTCTCGCGCTGTGGCAGGCCGAACATGTGAAGTCGCTGCTCGTGCAGCGCGGCCACAGCGTCGAGCTGCTGGGCATGACGACGACCGGCGACCAGATCCTGGACCGTTCGCTGAGCAAGGTCGGTGGCAAGGGCTTGTTCGTCAAGGAACTCGAAGCCGCGCTCGAGGACGGCCGCGCCGACATCGCGGTGCATTCGCTCAAGGACGTGCCCATGGACCTGCCGGCCGGTTTCGCGCTGGCCTGCGTGCTGGAGCGCGAGGATCCTTGCGATGCCTTCGTATCGCCGCACCATGCCAGCCTGCAGGCACTGCCGCACGGCGCCGTGGTCGGCACCTCCAGCCAGCGCCGCGCGGTGCTGCTGCAGGCCTTGCGGCCCGACCTGGACATCCAGCCCCTGCGTGGCAACCTGGACACGCGTCTGCGCAAGCTCGACGAGGGCCAGTTCGATGCCATCGTGCTGGCGGCGGCCGGGCTCAAGCGCCTGGGGCTGGCGGCGCGGATCCGCGAGGTCTTCGCGCCCGACACCATGCTGCCAGCGGCCGGCCAGGGCGCCTTGGGCGTGGAGATCCGCGCCGACCGCCAGGACCTGCAGGCCGCGCTGGCGCCCTTGGCGCATGCCGCGACCTGGCAGGCCGCGGAGGCCGAGCGCGCCGTCAGCCGCGCGATGGGCGGCAGCTGCTCGATGCCGCTGGCCGCCCATGCCGAATGGGGCGAGCGCGGCCTGCGGCTGCGCGCGGCCTGGGGCGATCCCGAGCGCCGCGGCGTGCTCGTGCGCGCCGAGATGAGCGTTCCCGTCGAAGGCGTGGCGGCCGCGCGGTCGCTGGGCGAGCAGGTCGCGCAGGCGCTGCAGGCTGGCGGTGCGCGCGCGGCGGGCTAGCGCGGGGCGCGCCATGGGCACCGCGATGCAGCGCAGAGCGCGGCCTCGCGTCCAGGCGGCGCGCAAGCCGTAGCGCCGCATGCGTGTGCTGGTCACAAGACCCCTGCGCGAGGCACTGGACTGGTGTGCGCGCCTGCGGGCACGCGGCGTGGCGGCCGAACCGCTGCCACTGATCGACATCGCGCCGACAGGGGCCGCGCCCATGGCCGCGGCATGGCAGGGCCTGGCCTCCTGCCATGCCGCGATGTTCGTGAGCGCCAATGCCGTGGAATCCTTTCTCGCGGCGCGGCCGCAGGGTCTGGCCTGGCCGGCGCACACCGCCGCCTGGGCCACGGGACCCGGCACGGCGCGCGCGCTGCGCCAGGCCGCGTTGCCACCCGCGGCGCTGGTCACGCCGGCCAGCGACGCGCCGCAGTTCGATTCCGAGGCGCTGTGGCAGTTGGTGGGCCATGGCGAGGCGCTGCAGGCCCTGGCCGGTGCGCGCGTGCTCATCGTGCGCGGGGCCGGTGAAGACGGCCGGCCCGCCGGACGGCCCTGGCTCGCGCAGCGGCTCGAAGCGGCGGGCGCGCAGGTGCAGGAGCTTGCGGCCTATGTGCGGCGGCTGCCGGTGTGGGACGCGGAACAGCGCGCGCGCGCGCTGGGCGCGGCCGATGCGCTGTGGCTGCTCAGCAGCTCCGACGCCGTGCGTCACCTGCAGCGCCTGCTGCCCGGTGCCGACTGGCATGGCACGCACGCGCTGGCCACCCATGCGCGCATCGCCGATGCGGCGCGGGCGGCGGGCTTCGGCCACATCGCCACCGTGCGGCCCACACTGGACGACGTGATCGCGTCGATAGAATCCGCCCGATGAACGCCGAGCCGTCCCAAGAACCCCTGCCGGGCCAGTCCGCCACGGGGCCGGCCCCCGCGGCCCAGTCGCCTGCGACCACCACGCCGCGCGTGCTCGTGCCGTTCCTGGCCTTGCTCGCGGTGCTGGCCCTGGCGGGCGTCGGCCTGCTCTGGCAGAAAGTCGGCGGCATGCAGGAGAACCTGGCGCGCCAGAGTTCGGACAGCCAGGCCCGCGCCATGGAGGCCAGGGCTTCGGCACGCGAGGCGCAGGACCTGGCCCGCGAGACCGCGGCCCGCCAGGCCGTGACCGACGCCAAGCTGGCCGAAGCGGTGCTGCAGCGCGGCCAGATCGACGAGCTCATGCTGAGCCTGTCGCGCTCGCGCGACGAGACCCTGGTGGTCGACCTCGAATCCTCGATCCGCCTGGCACAGCAGCAGGCCCAGCTGACGCTCAGCGCCGAGCCCCTGCTGGCCGCGCTGCGCACGGCCGACCTGCGCCTGGAGCGCGCGGCCCAGCCGCGCCTGGAGCCCGTGCGCCGCGCGATCGCGCGCGACACCGAGCAGATCCGCACCACGCAGATCACCGACACGCAGGGCATGCTCGACAAACTCGACGACCTGGTGCGCCAGATCGACGACGTGCCGCTGCTGACGGCCGTGCTGGCCGCCAACCTGGCGCGCAGCACCGAGCCGGCCGAGCCCGCCGCCGAACAATGGTGGCAGCGCGCCTGGCAGCTGGCGCGGGCCGAGGCCCAGAGGTTGCTGCGCGTGTCGCGCATCGACCAGCCCGAGGCCGCGCTGCTGGCGCCCGACCAGGCCTACTTCCTGCGCGAGAACCTCAAGCTGCGCCTGCTGAACGTGCGCATGGGCCTGCTGGCCCGGCAGTTCCCCTCGGCCCGGGCCGACGCAAGCGCTGCCGCCTACGCCTTGCACCGCTACTTCGACCCCGCGGCGCGGCGCACGCAGCAGTTCGCCAACACGCTGTCGGACGTGCAGTCGCAGCTCAAGTCGGTGGAGCTGCCGCGCGTGGACGAAACCTTGGCGGCACTGTCCACCGCCGCTGCCGGGCGCTGAACCGGCATGATGCGCGCGCTGCTCTGGTTCCTTGCGCTGTTCGGTCTGGCGGCCGGCGCGGCACTGTTGGCCGGCAACAACCAGGGCGTGGTCACGCTGTTCCTGCCGCCCTACCGCGTGGACCTGT
>DATKFT010000244.1:0-1720 GCA_035544335.1 Pseudorhodoferax sp. | reverse complement strand
CGTCGGCATCGAAAGCTCGGCCGTCCAGTCCATGGGCGGCCACAAGCAAGTGCACCCGCTCGGCGCAAGCTTCTTCACCCAGGTGCCCCTGCGCTTCGGACAGTACATCGCCAAGCTCTCCCTGGTCCCTGTGTCCAGCGCGCTGACGCCCTTGATCGACCAAGCCCTGGACGACGACCTGGCCAACGATCCTGACGGCCTGCGGGAGGCCGTCGTTCGTTTCTTTGCAGAGCAGGATGGCGAGTGGGAACTGCGCGCGCAGCTCAACACGGACCTCGGTCAGATGCCCATCGAGGATGGCTCGGTGGCATGGCCGGAGGATCAAAGTCCTTACCTGCCGGTGGCACGCCTGCGGATCGCCAGCCAGCCGGCCTGGAGCGAACAGTTGTCGCCCGCCACCGAGGACAGGCTGTCGTTCAACCCCTGGCACGGGCTCGAAGCCCACCGACCACTGGGTGGCGTCATGCGGGCCCGCAGGCAGGTGTACCCATCATCCGTCGCCTTTCGCGCGGGTGCCAACGGCTGCCCCATCCACGAGCCCGCGCAGTCACCTGTCGAACCGGCGCGCAACCGATGAGAACCCCCGGTTCCGCCTGTTGCACGGGTCGAGCGCAAAAGCCCGCTACACAAAATGTCACCTCGTTTCGCGCACTTGTGAGTAAAGTGACCGCGCGGTCTCCTTCGTGCCCTGTCCGCCCTTGCCATATAAGCGCACCCCTTCGGCAGTGCCTCATGGCGAATTCTCAGAGTTTGATTTGTTGGCAGGAAGCTGAAGCGGCAGCCGAGGCAGCGCATGCTGCGGTCTCCGATGCCATACGAGCCGGTAGGCGCGCGTCGCAAGAACAACTCGATGATGTAATCGCTCTTCGCAGCATTGCTTCACAGCGGCTCAAGGAGATGGTCGCGGACATGAAAGCCCAAACGTCTCTCCAATGATGCGGCTCGCGTCTGCGCGACGTGCGAAGCAGGTGACCTTGCGGTCGGCTCCTGTTGCAATGGCCCTCATGTAGTCCTTCCCGTCCGAGCGCCAGCCCCAGCGCAAGGACAGCGTCGCGAACCTGCGCAGGTGCGCGGCCATCCTACGGTCGCGCCCGTGCATGGACGTCATTTGTGGATGTGCGCCTTGCCAACACTGGAACCGGCGCGCCCGGGTGCGCGTCTCCTCCAACACCCAAGGAACCACCATGCTGGCATTGACCTATCAGGGATCGAAGAACGTGCGCGTCGAGCAGGTCCCCGACCCAGTGATGGAAGCCGACGACGACGTCATTCTGCGGGTGACCGCCACGGCCATTTGTGGCTCGGACCTGCACATCTACCGCGGCAAGATACCCATGATGAAGGACGGCGACATCCTTGGCCATGAGTTCATGGGTGTGGTGGAAGAGGTTGGCGCCGGTGTGACCGAAGTGCGCCGCGGCGACCGCGTCGTCATTCCTTTCGTGATCGCATGCGGGCAGTGCTTCTACTGCAACAAAGCGCTGTTCGCCGCCTGCGAAACCACGAACCCGGGTCGCGGCGCCATCATGAACAAGAAGCACGCGACAGCCGGGGCGGGATTGTTCGGCTACAGCCACCTGTATGGCGGGTATGCGGGCGGTCAGGCCGAGTTCGTTCGTGTGCCCAAGGCCAATGTCGGTCCCATCAAGATTCCCGACGTGCTGCAGGACGAGCAGGTGCTGTTCCTCTCCGACATCCTGCCGACTGGTTACCAGGCAGC
>DATKFT010000243.1:0-3324 GCA_035544335.1 Pseudorhodoferax sp. | reverse complement strand
ATGAGCGCTTATGGCCTTGCCCCTGCCTTTTGACCCCCGGACAGCCGCCTTGCTGCCGCCTGTGGAAGACCTGCCGCTGGTCGATCCGGCGCGCCTTCTCGGCGTTGACTTCGACGATCAGGCTTTCCACGAGCACCTGGGCGCGCCGGCCGTCCAGCTTGTCGATCACGGCGCGCAGCTGGCGGTACTGCGGTTCGGGCGCCGAGATGATCAGCGAGTTGGTCGAGGGGTCGGCCTGGATCTGGCCGCCGGTCGAGGGCTGGTTGCTGTTGCCGCCCTGGCCCAGGCTGCCGCCCATCGCGGCGTTGCCGCCGAAGCCCGACACGCTGCTGGAGTTGCCCGAACCCGTGTTGCCAAAGCTGTTGCTGCCCGAGCCCATCGAGGTCTGCAGTGTGTTTTGGCCCAGGCCGCCGCTGCTGGGCAGGCTGCCGCCGCCGCCGCCGCCACCACCGGTGGCGCCGGTGCCCATGCCGCCGGCGCTCATGGCCGCGCGCAGCGTGGTGGCCAGTTTCACGGCGTCCGCGTTCTTGAGGTAGACCACGTGGATGTTGCCCGTGGCCGCGCCCGAGCCCGGGGCGGCCGGCTGGTCCAGCCTGGCCACCAGCGAGCGCACGAGGTTCATGCGCGCGGCGTTGGAGGTGCGCACCACCAGCGCGTTGCTGCGCGGCTCGACCAGCAGCGTGGTGCGGTACGAGGTGTCGGCGACCTGGCCCGGTGCCGCCGCGCCGCCGGCTGCGCCGCTGGCGCCGGGGTCGATCAGGCGCGAGATCAGCGGCGCGAGGTCGCTGGCGACCGCGTGGCGCAGCACGATGACCTCCACGTCGGTCGCGTTGGACACGTCCATGGCCGCGATCACGCGGGCCAGCCGGCGCAGGTTGTCGGCGTAGTCGGTGATGACCAGCGAGTTCGTGCCCGGGTTGGCGTTGATCGTGTTGTTGGGGCTGATCAGCGGACGCAGCACGGGCACCAGGTTGTTGGCGCTCTCGTGGTTGAGCCGGAAGATCTGCGTGACGATCTGGTTGCCGCTGGGCAGTCCGCCGTCGCCGCTCTCGCTGACGCTGACGGGGCCGCCCTGCAGCTTGGCGTCGGCCTCGGGCACGACCTTGTCGAGCCCGGCGGAGTCCACCACCGTGAAGCCCTGCATGCGCAGCGCCGCGATGAACTGGTTGTAGGCGACCGAGGGCGGCACGGGCTGGTCCGTGGACAGGTTCATCGTGCCCTTGACGCGCGGGTCCACCACCACGTTGCGGCCCGTGATGGTGGCCATGGTGCGTGCCACGGCCTCGATGTCGGCGTTCAGGAAGTTCAGCGTGACCGGGTCGCCGCGGCGCGGGCCCGTGGGCGTCAGGCTGACCGTGCTGGCACCGCCCGCGCCCTGCGCGGCGGCGGGCGATGCCATCGGCTGCGGGGGCACCTGGGCCAGTGCGGGCAGTGCGCAGGCCAGCAGCGCAGCCAGCGCGCAGGCGGAATGGACGGGACGGAGGTGGCGTCGGTTCGGGGAGGATTTCATAGCGCTAGCCCACTTGGATGACGGAACGCAAGCCATTGCGTCGGCCAATGATGTTCAGGAGGTTGGACAGTGCGTCGACCCGGTCGGGCGCGGCGCTGGCCTCGCCGGAAAAGCGCAGGCGCGAGCCCACCCATTGTCCGCTTCCGTTCAGCGTGAGGCTGCCGGCGAGTGTTTCCAGTTGCAGGCTGGGCGGCGCATCGCCGCCACCACCGGCCAGCGTGAGCCGGTAGCTGCCCATGGGTTTGAGCGTGGACAGGCGCGAGGACAGGTCGCTGGCCTCCAGCTGCAGCCGCCCGGCCAGCAGCAGCCGGCCTGCGACCCATTCCATGGCGAGGCCATGGGACGACAGGGCCAGTGCACCTTCGGGCTGGACCGTGTTCCACGGCGTGCCCAGCCCGGCCAGCACGGCGGCCGGCCAGTGCGACTGGCCGTCGGAGATCTGCACGCGCGCGCCGGTCCAGCGCGGTTCGGCCAGCACCTGCCAGGACTGGGCCATGCAGCATGGCGCCAGCAGGTCGAGTTGGATGCCCGTCAGCGCAGGGCGCAGGTGCCAGCCGAGCCGTCCGGGCAGGGCCGCGGCGTCGCGGCTGTCCACGCCGCCGGCCAGCACCAGCTGGGCCGAGCCGTTCCAGACCGTGCCGCGTGCCTCGCGCAAGAGCACATGCTGGCCGCTGCCGCGTTCGACGGCCCAGGCCAGCCAGTGCGCGGGTGCGGACAGCACCAGCGCCGCGAGCAGGCCGCAGGTGCCGCCCAGCCAGGCCCAGGCCCAGGGCGTCTTGGTGGCAACGGTGGGTTTGCGGCGCGCCACGGTCAGCGCGCCGGCAACGTGAGGACCAGCACGCCGTCCCAGCGGGCGGGCGTGCCGGCGCCGCGGTTCAGCCGGGCCTCGACGGGCAGGGCGTGCGCGTTCACGCGCGCCTGCTCGAGCCAGCGCGCCAGCGCATCGGGGTCCGTGCCCTTGAGCGTGAGCGTGGCGCGCTCGCCCGCGACGCTGAGCTGGCCCGTGGCGCCCAGGCGCTGGCGGGCCGAGGCCTCGAGCGCGCGCAGGGCATCGTCGTGACCCAGGCGCGGCTGGTTCTGCAGCGCCATGGCCTCGGACTGCAGCAGGCGCATGGTCTGCAGCTGGGCATCGAGCTCGCGGTGCTGGGCGTCGGCCTGGCGCAGCGTGGCCAGGGCCGGTCCCAGCAGCACCCACCAGAACAAGGCCAGCAGCACGATGGCGCCGGCCAGCGCGACGGCCGTGCGTTCGCGCGGGGCCAGCAGGTCCCAGCGCGTGCGCAGCTGTTGTCGCCAGGCGTCGAACTTCATGGTGTGGCTCCGGAGGCGGGCAGGGGGCGCAGCACCAGGCGGTCGCCGTCGCCCTGGGCCACGAGGCCGTGGGCGCGCAGCTTGCCGTTCAAGGCGGCGGTGGCGTCGGGGTCGGTCGCGATGCCGACGAGGCGCGCCTCGCCGTTGCCGAATTCGATGCCCTGCAGGCTCTGGTCCGGTGGCAGGGCGGTGCCGAGTGCACCGAGCATGGCTTCGAGGTCGCGCTGGCTGTAGGCACCGGCGGATTGGCGGAGCAGATCGACCTCGCGCGCCATCTGGGTCGGCGCATCGACGACCACGCGCACGGACGGGAAGCTGCCCGTGAGCACGCCGCGCACGGCGGCGCGCTTGTCGGCCAGCTGCGTGGATTCCTTCCAGGCCCAGGCGTTCACGCCGACCAGGTGGGCCGCGACCAGCAGGCCCAGGCCCCAGCGGGCGGCGCGCCAGGGCCGGCCGCGCGCGACCGCGCCGAAGCGGCGCAGCGCGGTCTGCATGGCGCGCCGGCG
>DATKFT010000242.1:0-7849 GCA_035544335.1 Pseudorhodoferax sp. | reverse complement strand
GGTGTACGACTTCCTGACCGACGTGCGTGCGACACCGTGTCTTTGGGTGGGGTCGTCTCGGTTCGAGGCCACGACGGTCTATGGCATCTACAAGAGCTTTGACATCGTGCTCGCGTACCACGACTACTCCGACTGTGAACTTGAATTGGAAGGGCTGACATGACAGACATTGTTTCGCCGACGCCGGTCGGCAACGCGCCGCTGGCGCCGCTGGTGACCGACACGCCGGCAGAGTTCAACACCAAGGCGTTCAGCCTGGCGGGCTGGTATCAGCCGCTGGTGACCGCACTCAACGGCGTGACGGCCAACGTGTTCAACAACGCGACGGCCGCGCAGGAGCGCGCCACGGCCGCAGGCCAGTCGGCCGTGCAGGCCGGCGAGCGCCGCGACGAGGCGCGCGGCGCGCGTGACGAAGCCCGGGGCGCGCGCGACGAGGCACAGGTGTGGGCCACCTCGGCGGTCAACGCGCCGGGCACCAGCGGCACGAGCACGAGCAGCCTGGTGGTGGCGGCGGGGACCAAGACCCTGAGCACGCAGGCGGGCAAGGCCTGGGTGGTTGGCCAGCCTGTGGTGATCAGCCGCACGAGCGATCCGACGGAGGTGCAGATGTGGGGCACGATGTCCTCCTACAACGCCGCCACCGGCGCGATGGAGATCGCAGTGCCCACGGACGGAACGGTGGGAGGCGGGACGCACTCCGACTGGACCATTGCCTTGGTGGGGCGCGCGGGGAAGGCTGCGCTCCTGACGGGTTACACGCAGTCCGCCGTCATCCAGACGTCGCAACAGATCGCGGTGCCCGCGGGCACGCGCTACATCGAGGCTCTGTTGTGTGGAGGCGGAAATGGCGGAGGGGGGGCTGTTGGTGGTGCGTTTGGCGGTCTGCTGCTGTTCACCATTCCCGCGCTGGGCGCGCCGCTGGACCTGGTGGTCGGCGCTGGCGGAGTGCGTGGTGCCAGCGGAGGTGAAACCACAGTCTCCGTGAATGGGACCATTTACGCGGCAGTTGGATCGCGATGGCGTGGCAAATACAGCGGGGGCGGGCCAACTCGCCATCTCAGAGAGCCCATATGGTCTGCCGTTGACTACCCGGATGCGCTCTCCGCAATGGGCGGCGTGGCACCACCGTATCCAGAGGCTGGGGGCGGGAGCACAGGGGGATTTGGCAGTGGTGGAGGTGCTGGAACGAACAGCTTGGGAGGCACCGGGGGCTCTGCTGCAACCCTGTCCATTTGGGGGCTGACTGGCTTTGCTGGCGCTGCGGGCATGGGTGGCCCGTCGGGCCTGTACCAAGCCCCCGGAGGCGGGGACGGCGGAATGCTGTCCGCCGCGAGTGGCGCGAATGGCGGCAACGGAGGCGGTGGTGGTGGCGGCGGCGGTAGCGCTGGGCAGGCGAGCAACGGCGGCAACGGCTTTGCCATGTTCCGGTTTTACAAGTAAGGAGAACACATGCGATTCGTCATCATCGACGGCGACGAAGTCACGAACGTGGCGTTGGCCTACACGCCGCAGGGCAACAACTGGATGGCCCACGAGCTGGCGGGGATCGGGTGGCGGTTCGTGGATGGAGCCCTGCTTCCGCCACCTTCCGCAGACACGCCAGCGCCGCGGCACATCAGCCGCGGCGCGTTCTTCGACCGCTTCGGTCCGCTGAAATGGGCCATCCTGGCGGACGAGCGACCGGCCGTGCGCGCGGTGATCACCGATGCCAGCGTGCGCACCTACATCGATCTGGACGACCCGCAGCTGCCCGCAGGCCTGGCGATCCTGCAGTCGGCTGGGCACGAGATCGATCCAGCGGCCATCATGGGCGCGCCGGTGCGAGCGCAGGAACGCCCATGAACCGGCGCGCCCTGATCACAGCGGCCTCGGCCGCTTTTTTTTCGCCCACCCGCAGCCGTGCGAGGCCCCCCGGATGAGCCGCGAAGCCGCAGAGGCCGTTGCGGGCAGCCTGGGCGCCAAGGCGGTCTACGGCGGTGGCGGCATGGCCGTGTTCGGCGGCCTGACCTCGCACGACGTGGTCGCCTTGCTGGGCCTGGGCGTGGCCGTGGTCGGCTTCCTCGTGAGCTGGTACTACAAGCGCCGAGCCGACAGGCGCAGCGCGCTGGAGCACGCGGCGCGCATGCGGCGTCTGGAGCTGGGCATGCACACCGACACGGACGCCGCTCCGCTGGGCGAGCTGTGATGGCCGCGGCCTGGCCCCGCATGCCCCAGCTACCCCCGTTGCCCGCCGCGGTGTTGCGCAAGGGCGCGGTCCCGGCCGCGTTGCTGGCCGCCCTGAGCAGCCCGCTGGCGTTCGCCACGCTGGAGCGCTGGGAGGGCAACGTGCTGCAGGTCTACGCCGACCACCTGGCTGGCGGCCTGCCGACCTACTGCGCCGGGCGCACGGACCCGGCGGCGACTGTCGGCACCCGGCTGACCGGCGACCAGTGCCAGCAGGTCAACAAGGCCACGCTGCTCGAGTACGGCTATGCGGTGCTGGGCTGTGTCTCGTGGGACCAGCTGACGGCGCGCCGTCTGGTCGGCCTGACGGTCTTCGCGATCAACGTGGGCAAGGACGGCGCCTGTGGCTCGCAGGCCGTGCGCCAGATCAACGCGGGCCAGGTGCTGGCCGGCTGCGACCTGATCGCACGCACGCCCAGCGGGGCGCCCAACTGGAGCACGGCCGGCGGCGTGTACGTGCAGGGCCTGCAGAACCGCCGGCAGGCCGAGCGCGTGCTGTGCCGGGACGGTGCATGAGGATTCCGTCCGCACGCGAGGCCGGCGCCGTACTGCTGCTGGCCGCACTGGCTGCCAGCCACTGGGCCGCCTTGCGCCAGGGCGGCGCGACCGAGCGCGCGGCGCACGCCGACACCCGCACGGCGCACGCCCAGCAGCTGCAGCGCCTCGCCGACAAAACTGCGGTGGCTGCCACTGCCGCCCAGCGCGCCCAACAGGCCCACCAGCAGGCCGCGGCCGCCATCGACACCCAACGCACACAGGAGAAGGACCATGCCCTCGCTGACAACGAACGCCGCCGCGTGCTGGACGCTGCTGGCCCTGGCCGGCTGCGCATCCCCGCCGTCTGCCCCGGACCCGGCGCCGCCGCTGGTCTGTCCGGCACCGCCCCCGCCACCGGCGTGGACCCTGAAGCCGCCGAGATCCCTGCAGCTGTTCGACAAGAGCTTTGGGATCTCCGTGCGGCCATGATCACCGAGCGCGCGCAGCTGCTGGCCCTGCAGGACTATGCGCGCGCGTGCAGTGCGGCTCCGCGCTGATCCTGGCCTGTTCCCGCCATGCCAGCATGCCGGCTTCGCGGCGCTGCCGCGGCAGTGGACCTTCCGCGAACCCCCATGCGGCAGCGGCGGCTGGTCTGCCTTGGCACGCGGGCGATGGGGCGCGCCAGCCAGGCGTCTCAGGGCTGCTGCAGATCGCGCACGAAGGCCTCGAGCTGCGCGGCCGACAGCGGCCGGCTGAACAGGTAGCCCTGGGCCTCGTCGCAGCCCTGCTGGCGCAGAAAGCGCAGCTGGGCCTCGGTCTCCACGCCTTCCGCGATGGTGTGCATGCCCAGGCTGCTCGCCATGTGGATGATGGCCGCGACGATGGCGTGGTCGTCCGTGGCGACGTGGATGTCGCGCACGAAGGACTGGTCGATCTTGAGCTTGTGCGCCTGGAAGCGCTTGAGGTAGCTCAGCGAGGAGTGGCCGGTGCCGAAGTCGTCGATCGACACGCGGATGCCGCGCTGGTGCAGGGCCTCCAGCACCGCGATGGCGCGCTGCGGGTCTTGCATGGCCGCACCCTCGGTCAGTTCCAGCTCCAGGTCCGCGGGCGCGAGGCCGGCCTCGTGCAGGATGCGGTCGACCAGCGAGGGCAGTTCGGCCTGCAGCAGCTGCAGTGCCGAGAGGTTGACGGCCATGGTGAGGGCCGGCAGCCCGCGGTCGCGCCAGGCGCGCAGCTGGAAGGCCGCGTGGCGCAGCGCCCATTCGCCGAGCGAACCGATCAGGCCACAGGCTTCGGCCACCGGGATGAACTCGGCCGGCGGCACGTCGCCGAGCTCGGGGTGGCGCCAGCGCAGCAGGGCCTCCACGCCCGTGAGATGGCCGCTGCGCAGGTCCACCATGGGCTGGAACACGAGCGAGAACTGCTGGCGCTCCAGCGCGCGGCGCAAGGCGTTCTCCATCGACAGTGCGCGCGCCGCCTCGGTCTGCATGGCCGGCGTGAAGAAGCGGTAGATGCTGCCGCCATGGCGCTTGGCCTGGTGCATCGCGGCGTCGGCGCGTTGCGTGAGGGCGCTGAAGTCCTCGCCGTCCTGCGGGTACATGGCGATGCCGATGGACGGCGAGATGCTCAGTTCGTGGTGGTCGACCTCGAACGGCGGCAGCGTGCAGGCCATGAGCTTGTCGGCCACATGGGCCGCGCCATGCATGTCGGTGTCCGGCAGCACGAGCATGAACTCGTCGCTGCCCAGCCGCGAGACGATGTCGCGTTCGCGCACTGCGGCGCGCAGGCGCCCGGCCAGCGTGGCGAGCAGGCGGTCGCCCACACGGTGGCCCAGCGAGTCGTTGACGTACTTGAAACGGTCCAGGTCCAGCAGCAGCACGGCGACCGGTTTGCGCCCGGCCTGCGCCTGCGCGATGGTCTGTTCGGCGCGGCGTGCCAGCAGGGTGCGGTTGGGCAGGTTGGTCAGCTCGTCGATGTGCGCCAGGCGCTCGGCGCGGTGCACGTCCTGTGCGTAGGCGTCGAGCTGGCGCTGCAGCGAGTCGACCTGCAGCTGCAGTGCGCCGGCCTGGGCGGCCGCGCGCCGGGGGCCAGCGTCCGTCAGCATCCAGACGGTGCCGGCTGCGGGCCGGCCGGCGTCGAAGGCGCACACGCGCACGTGGCAGAGCAGCTGGCTGCCGTCCTGGCGCTGCAGCGTCAGTTCGTCCTCGAACACGCGGCCGGCGTGCAGCGCGGCTGCGCAGCGGCGCTCCACCTCGATCCACAGCGCATCGTCGGCGTGCCACAGGCGTGCCGATTGCCCGATGAGCTTGTGCGCGGGCTGGCCCAGCAGCGTGGCGAGGCTGGCGTTGCAGTACTGGATGCGCAGGTCGCGCAGCAGGGCCACGCCCACCGGCAGGGCCTCGAACAGTGGACGCAGGCCGTCCGGCAGCATGGGAGGAAGGGGACGGGGATCCTGGGGCTGGCGTTGCGGACCGGGCATGGGGCTGCGCTTCAGGAGGCCAGCGGTCCGATGGCCACCACGGCCAGGGACAGGTTGTCGCCGGCGCCGCGCGCGCGCGTCCTGGCCTTGTCCACCAGCAGCTCGGTGGCTTCGCGCGGCGAGAGCGTGGCCAGCAGCGCGCCCAGCTCCCGGTCGTCGAAGTAGTGCCACACGCCGTCGCTGCACGCGAGGATGGCATCGCCCGCCTCGAGCGCGTCGATGCGGTGCTCGCCCAGGGGCGGATCCGCTTCGCTGCCCAGGCACCCGATCAGGATGTTGGAGTCCGGGTGCACGCGTGCCTGCTCTTCGCTGAGCTCGCCGCGGTCGACCAGCGTCTGCACGTAGGAGTGGTCGCGCGTGCGGTGCTGCAGCCGGCCGCGGCGGAAATGGTAGATGCGCGAATCGCCGACATGCGCCCACAGGCAGTTGCCCTGCGGCTGCACGAGAAAGGCCGCGATGGTGCTGTGCGGTTCCTGCTCCGCGGCGATCGCGGTCAGCTTGATCACCATGTGCGCCTGCGCGACCACGCTGCGCAGCAGGCTGGCGCCGTCGTCGGCCGCGGGGTCGTAGCGCTCGAACAGCTGGCGCGCCGTGAGCAGCACCTGGTCGGCCGCCTCCCGCCCGCCGCTGCGCCCGCCCATGCCGTCGGCCACCACGCCGAGCAGGCAGCCCGGCGCACGGGGATGCTGGAGCAACGCCACCTGGTCCTGCTGGTACTGCCGGTCGCCTTTGTGGATACCGGTTGCGGCGCTGATCCGGAATCCTTTTGCAACTGGCTGGGGCATCGTGGCGCGGCGTTGAAATGTAACGAGCGCGTATTATCAAACGTTCCGGCGCCCGCCCTGCGCCAGCCAGCCGCCCCCGTACCTTGTCCGCCAACCTGCACTCTCCCGAACGCCAATTGATCGAGTTGCGCATCGAGCATGCCGACCTCGATGCCATGGTGGACCGCATCGCGCACAGCCAGCCCGTCGACGAGCTGCTGGTGCAGCGCATGAAGAAGCGCAGGCTTGCATTGCGCGACCGCATTGCGCGGCTGCAGTGGGAACTGGAGCCCAAGGAGCCGGCATGAGCGCCGCCCGGCCACCAGCAGGCACTCGTACCCAAGCCGCAGGCGAGGGTGCACCCGCCAGCGCTGCGCCGGGCCGCCCGCAGCGCATGCGCTGCCGCTGGGCGGGGCCGGCGGCAGACCGAAAGCTGCGTTGGTGAGCGCAGTTTCCGGCGCCGCGCCGCCGGCGCTGGTGCAGCAGGTGCGTGCAGCCTTCGCCGAAGGCGGTGCGCTGGCGCAGGCCGCCGACCACTACCGGCCGCGCCCGGGCCAGATCGAGATGGCCGAAGCCGTGGCCCGCACCATCGGCGAAGGCGGCGCGCTGGTCGTGGAGGCCGGCACCGGCGTGGGCAAGACCTATTCCTACCTCGTGCCCGCACTGCTGAGCGGCGAACGCGTGCTGGTGTCCACCGCGACCAAGACCTTGCAGGACCAGCTGTTCGGCCGCGACCTGCCGCGCCTGCGCGACGCGCTGGGCCTGGCGCTGCGTGCGGCGCTGCTCAAGGGGCGCAGCAGCTACCTGTGCCTGCACCGCATGCGGCAGGCCGGCCATGCGCTGGCCCGCGACGAGACCGCGGCCTGGCAGCAGCTCGCGGAGGTCGAGCGCTGGGCGCCGGCCACGCGCACGGGCGACCTGGCCGAGCTGGCCGGCCTGGACGAGCGCTCGCCGGTCATGCCCTTGGTCAGCTCCACGCGCGAGAACTGCCTGGGCGGCGAATGCCCGGACTTCCAGGCCTGCCACGTGTACCGGGCGCGGCGCGAGGCCATGGCGGCCGACGTGGTCGTGGTCAACCACCATCTCTTCTTCGCCGACATGGCGGTGCGCGAATCGGGCATGGCCGAGCTGCTGCCCACGGTGCGCGTGGCGATCTTCGACGAGGCCCACCAGCTCAACGAGACCGGCGTGCAATTCCTGGGGAACCAGCTCGGAACCGGCCAGCTGCTGGACTTCGTGCGCGATGCGCTGGCCACCGTGCGGCCCCTCGCGGGCGGCCTGGTCGACTGGCATGCCGAGCTGGAGCCCGTGGAGCGCGCCGCGCGCGACCTGCGCATGCTGGCCGGCCCGGCAGCGCCCGGCACGCGGCTGCGCTGGCTTGGTCCCGCGCCCGAGGGGCTGGATGCGGACGAGTGGGGCGAGGCGCTGCGCGCGCTCGACGTGGCGCTGCAGCGCGTGCGCGGCTGGCTGGAGGGCGTGGCCGCGATGTCGCCCGATCTGGCGCGGCTGCACGCGCGCGCCGATGAACTGGCCGAGCGCGTCGCGCAGTTCGCGGCCGCTGGCGCGGACGGCGTGGTGCGCTGGGTCGACGTGGGCCTGCAGTTGCGGCTCATCGAGGCGCCGCTGTCGATCGGCGCCACCGTGCAGGCCCAGTTGCTGCAGCAGCCCGGCCGCGCCTACGTGTTCACCTCGGCCACGCTGGGCGACGATGCCGGGCTGCGCTGGTTCACGGAGCCCTGCGGCCTGACGGACGCGCAGATCCTGCGCGTGGACAGCCCGTTCGACTATGCGCGCCAGGCGGCCTTGTACGTGCCGCGCTCACTGCCGCGGCCCGCGGATGCCGGCCATGGGGCGGCCGTCGCCGCGCTCGTGGCCGATGCGGCGGCGCGCCTGGGCGGTCGCACGC
>DATKFT010000241.1:0-7587 GCA_035544335.1 Pseudorhodoferax sp. | reverse complement strand
ACGGTGGACTACCTGTTCGGCTTCGACGCGACGACGGGCCAGGTGGCCGACCACCACTACGCGCTCGTGGCCGAGGCCTATGTGGTGGACGCCACCGTGCGCGATTTCGTCGCCGCGCACAACCCCGAGGCCTTGCGCGGCATGCTGGAGCGGCTGCTCGAGGCCATGCAGCGCGGCCTGTGGGAGCAGCCCGGCGGCTACCGCCAGCAGCTCGAAGACCTGCTGCTGGCACATGAAGACCAACAGGAAGGAATGGCATGAAACCACCCCGTTTGAATGTCTCACTTCGTGTAGACATTCCATCCCCCTCAAGGGGCGCACCCAGCGGCCTGGCAGAGCCAGTTCCGCGCGTGCGCTGGGATGGCCTGCTCCGCGGCCCCTCGAACCGCTGTTTGCCAGCGATTTCGTGCCGTGCGGGTCGCGCGCAACGCAAGGGAGCGCAGTGATGAACGATCTGCCCCCGCTGTTCCCGTTTGCGGCCATCGCCGGCCAGCCCGCGTTGCGCCAGGCGCTGCTGCTGGCGGCGGTCGACCCGCGCATCGGCGGCGTGCTCGTCGAAGGCCCGCGCGGCACGGCCAAGTCCACGGCCGCGCGTGCGCTGGCCGAGCTGATCCCGGCCGCGCCCTTCGTCACGCTGCCGCTGGGCGCCTCGCTCGAGCATGTGGCCGGCACGCTGGACCTGCAGCAGGCCTTGGCCGGCCACGCCGTGCGCTTCGCGCCGGGGCTGCTCGCACGCGCGGATGGCGGCGTGCTGTACGTGGACGAGATCAACCTGCTGCCCGACGCGCTCGTGGACCTGCTGCTCGATTCCGCGGCCAGCGGCGTCAACGCGGTCGAGCGCGACGGCATCTCGCACCGCCATGCCGCGCGCTTCGTGCTCGTGGGCACCATGAACCCGGAGGAGGGCGCGCTGCGCCCGCAGCTGCTGGACCGCCTGGGCCTGTGCGTGCGTCTGGCCAATGTGGCTGAGCTGGACCAGCGCCAGGCCATCGTGCGGGCGCGGCTGCAGTTCGAGGCCGACCCCGTGGCCTTCCGCGCGCAGCACGCCGCCGGGCAGGCCGCGCTGGCCGAGCGCCTGGCCACGGCCCGCGCGCGCGTGCAGGAGCCTGCGGCGCTGCCCTGGTCCGACCCCGTGCTGCAGGCCGCGGGCGCGCTGTGCGTGCAGGCCCAGGTCGACGGCCTGCGTGCGGACCTCGTGCTGCTGCGCGCGGCGCGGGCCTGGGCGGCCTGGCAGGGCGACGACGAGGTGACGCCCACGCATGTGCAGGCCGTGGCCGAGCTCGCGCTCGTGCACCGGCGCAAGCCGGGTGTGGCACCACCGGCACCGGCGCCTGCCACAGCGCCATCGCCATCGCCGGTGGCCGAACCGCCGCGGCCGGCCGCCGACCGCGCACCGCCGAGACAGGCCCAGCCCGAACCCGATTGGGGCGCCATGCCGCCCGAGCCCACCGGCACCCTGCGCCTGGCCGTGCCCGAACTGCTGCCCGCGCACGCGAGGGCCGCCGCAAAAAAAGCCTGAGCCTCCGCGCCGACGCTGCGCCGGGCCGTGCGGCCGGGCGCGCGGGCGGCACGGAGGCGCATTTGGCCGGCCGCAGCGCGGCCACGGGAGGCGGAGGCGGCTGGGATTGGCCCGCCACCTTCGCTGCGCGCGGCGCCGAGCCCTTGGCCAGCCAGCACCTGCGCCGCCAGACGCCGCCGCCCACCGGCCAGCGGCTGCACTGCTTCGTGCTCGACTGCTCGGGCTCCATGGCGGCCGGCGGCGCGCTCGCGCGCGCCAAGGGCGTGCTGCTCGCGCTCATGGAGCAGGCCTACCGCCGGCGCGAGCGCGTGGCGCTGCTGTGCTTTGCGGGCACGCGTGTGGAGCTGCGCCTGCCGCCGCGCAAGGCCGCGGCCTGGAACGACGACTGGGTGGCCCCGATCGGCGCGGGCGGCGGCACGCCGCTGGGTCCGGCCGTCGCGCAGGCCGCGCAGCTGCTGGCCCGGGAGGTCCGTCCGGGCGGCGAGGGCTGGCTCTGGCTGCTGACCGATGGGCGCGCGCGTGACTGGCCCGCGCGTCCCGAGGCGGCCACGCAGGTGCGTGTGATCGACTTCGAGCAGGGGCGGCTGCGGCTGGGGCGCGCGCAGGCGCTGGCGCAGGCCTGGGGGGCGGAGTGCTGGCGGGCGCAGGCGTGGAGCTGAGTCATCCGCCAGGTCCATGCAGTCGCCCTGGCGCCTCACTTCTCCATCAGCAGGAACGCGACAGGCAGCACGGCGAACATCGCGCAGGCGAGCAGCCTGAGGCGCACGGCGACCTTCTCCATCCGATGGAGAAAGCCGTCGCCGCGTTCGCGTGAGGCCATCAGGTCGCCGAGGTACCACAGGGAAAAGTTGAGCAGCAGGGCTGTGGCCGCCAGCAGCGCTGCGCTGCCCCCCATCCGCCAGGCTTTCCATGCGGGGATGTCGGCGGCAGCCGCAGGGAATGCGGTCACGAGCTGGCCGAGCAGCAAGCCCAAGGTGAGGGCCCCCACGGCATGCGTATTGACTAGCGCACGCCGAGCCGTCTGCGCGAACCACCGCGATCGCGGAAACAGGCAGGCAGCGCCGAACAGCATGCAGGCCAGGGTGCCGAAGATGTTCCACAGGTGGGGCCCAATGCCCTCCGCGATGGCCGCTTCGAGGTAGGCGGACGGCAGGTGCTCACGCAGAAAATGCGCGAGACACACCAGCGAAAACCCGAGGACCGCCCAGGAGGCCACGGCCCGGCCGCCCTCTTGCAGAATTCTCGGGGACCACAGCGCACTCTGGTCGAAGTGCTGGAGCTGTGCCTGCAGGTAGGCCCTGAATGCCAGGTAGGTCGTCTTGTGAAACATCATGTACCACCGTATAGGAAGGCGCCGTGCCGTCCTGGCACTTTAGATGGTTCAGCCAGAGGGCCTCGCCAGCTGGCGTGGTCCGGCCGATGGCCCACCGTCGGCACGGCACAATCCGCGCCCATGCCCCGCACCCAGGACAACGCTACGCCGCCGGCCGCCGCACCGCGGCGGCGCTCCCGTGCTACGGCCCCGGCCGGTCTGCAGCCCGCGCCGCAGATCTCCCCCTCGGACTCCGAGGTGAGCGACAGGACACCGCCCAAACGCGGCCGGCCCAGCGCGCGCGACAAGATCCTGGACGCCACGCTCGCCTTGGTGCAGGAGATCGGTGTGGCGGCGATCACGCTGGATGCCGTGGCGGAGCGCGCCGGCGTCAGCAAGGGCGGCCTGCTGTACCACTTTCCGTTCAAGGAAGAGCTCATGCGCGCCGCCAACGAGTACCTGATCGGCCGGCGCATCCAGGCCCGGCAGGCCGTGTACGCGGAGCTGGCGCCGCATCCCAACCGCGCGCTGAAGGCCTATGTGCTGGCCTCGGTCACGAACCGGGCCGGCAACGACGCGATCAGCACCCGGCTGCTTTCGGCCGGGTCCATGCAGGACGCCTCCTCCGAGCCCATCAAGCGCTACTTCGCGGAGCGCTTCCCGCCCTTCGTGGACGATGTGGGCTTCGAGCTTGCCGCACTGGCCCATGCCGCCACCGAAGGCCTGTGGTTCATGGAGATGCACGGCGTGTCGCCGTTCACGAAGAAGCAGCGCGAGGCGCTGGTCGCCACCATCGTGTCCATCGTCGATGGTGCGCCGTTCGTCTCCCCCATCGCGCCGCCTTTGCCCCAGGCGGCACGGTCAGCACGCCCCCGTGCGGCAACTGCCGCCCCGAAGGCCGGCCGGCGCGCTCAGAAGTAGGTGCTGATCGCGTCCACCACGTCGTAGCGGTCGTCGACCACGGTCATCACGCGCCACTTGTCGAAGGTCAGGCAGGGATGGCCGATGCCAAAGCCCAGCATGTCGCCGACCGCCAGCGGGGAATCGTGCGGCACGCTGAGCTTGGCATGCTGGTCGTTGAGCAGCAGCACCTCGTGCTGCGGCGGTGCCGCCACGGGCTCGCGCATCGCGCCACCGGGGCGGTACCAGTGCTGCAGCACGGGCAGGTGGTCGACGCCGACGTCGCGCTTGCCCATGGTCGCGATGACGAGCCCGGGTTCGGGCCGCGACTGCACATAGGCCCAGACTTCGATGGCGGGCTGCAGTCCCGGGCCCATCTGCGCGAGTTCGGGGTTACGCTGGTGCACGAGCGGATCGGTCTTGGCGTACATCACCGAGTCGTGCGTCAGGTAGCAGCCGCTGCGCGTCAGGTTGAGGGTCGGGCGGCCCAGCTGCAGCGCCGAGAACGCGTGCGTGACCAGGTCGTAGAAGTCGGAGCCGCCCGCACTCATGACCACCTGCTCCTCGGTGAACAGGCCCTCCGCATCGCATTGCCGCGCCACATCGCCGAGGAATTGCAGGAAGGCCTGCACGCTGGCCACCGTCGCTTCATGGCTCGGCTCCTTGATGAGGCCCTCGAAGCCTTCGACGCCGGCCAGCGTCAGCTGCGGATGGGCGGCGCGCACCGCGCGCGCCACCTCCATGCAGGCCTCGAAGGTCCGGCAGCCCGTGCGGCCGCCGACGTAGCCGCCTTCGAGCAGCACCTTGAGCGGCCGGCCGATGGCGCGCTGCGCAGCCACCTCGGCCAGCCGCGCGACGGCCTCCTTGGAATCGACCAGGCAGTAGAAGTCGAAGCCCGCATCGCGCTGCAGCTCGTCGAGCACGTAGCGGATCGAGGCGCGGCCGATCAACTGGTTGGCCAGCACGACGCGCGGATAGCCGAACGCGCGCGCCACATGGATCTGGTGCGGCGTCGAGACCGTGATGGCCCAGGCGCCGTTGTCGATCTGCAGGTCGAAGAGCTGGGGGCTCATCGAGGTCTTGCCGTGCGGCGCGATCCGGGTGCCCGTGCGCGCGAGGAAGTCGCGCATCCAGCGGCTGTTGTGGTGCAGGGCGCTCTGCTTGAGCAGCGCCACGGGCAGCGGCAGGTCTTCCCTGAGCACGTTCCAGTGCTGTTTCGCGATGGCGCTGCGCGCGATCGGCGCCATGCCGCCCGGCATGCCCTTGTCGCACGCGCTCAGCATCTGTTCACTGCGGGTCATCGAAGTCTCTTTCATTTTGAAAAACCATCCAGCCGGTACAGTAAATGATACGCAGGTTCCGGTGCCGGCCTGCGCCGGTCCGTTCTTCATCTCTGTTGCGCCGGCCTTGGCGTGGCGGCCAGGCGGGCTTGGTGTGGGCGTGGTGTGCACCCGGGGACCGCCGCATCGCAGCTGCCGCTGCGTCCTTAAAATGGCGCCTCGGCATGGCCCGTCCGGGTGCCGAGACCCGAGCCCGCGGCGGTTTCCAAACTGCCCGCGCCCCGACCCGCGTCGCATGGCGCGCCACACCATCCCACCATGCGCCTGCGCCATCTCGAGATCTTCCACGCGGTCATGCGCTCCGGCTCGATCAGCGGCGCCGCTGACCTGCTGAACCTATCGCAGTCGGCCGCGAGCAAGGCCCTGGTCCAGGCCGAGCATGCGCTGGGCCTCACGCTGTTCCAGCGCGTGCGGGGCCGGCTCGTGCGCACGCGCGAGGCCGAGCAGCTCTTTGCGCAGACCGCCGTGCTGTTCGCGCAGGCCGAGAACGTGCAGCGGCTGGTGCGCAACCTCAAGCGCAACCCCGAGGACCATCTGCGCGTCGGCTGCCTGCCCAGCCTGGGCCTGGGCCTGATCCCCGCGGCCATGGCCGCGTTCCGGCAGCGCTGCCCCGGGGTGTCGCTGGAACTGTCGACCGGCAACGGCGACGAGCTGCTCGAGCGGCTGCTCGTGCACGAACTCGATGTCGCGGTGTCCTTCGACCTGCCCCTGCGCCAGGGCCTCGCACGGCTGCCGGTCGGCGATGTGCCCGTCGTGCATGTGGCGTCCGAAGCCGATGCAGCCGCGGTCGCGGGCGAGCGCGTGCACCTGGCGGCGCTGGACCCGCAGCGCTGGATCGGCAGCGGCGGCAGCGACCCGCTGGCGCAGCACATCCGCGACGCCTGCGACCAGCTGCACCTGCCAGAGCCCTCGCCCATGATCGAGACGCGCACCTACTACATCGCGGCCGCGCTGGCGCGCCAGGGCGTCGGGTTCGCGCTCGTGGATGCGTTCACGGCGCACGCGATCGCGGACGACCTGCAGATCCGGCTGCTGGAGCCCGCCATGGTCCTCGATGTGGTCGCGTTCCACGATGCCGCCGCGGTGCGCTCGGTGGCCTTCGACACCTTCATCGCGACGCTGCGCGCGCAGTTCGCGCGTTCCGCCACGGCCTGAGCACGGCCAGCCGCGCACCGCGGCTGCGGGGGCGCGGCGCAGGGTATTCCGAAACGACTACCCTGCGCGCTTTTTTTCCATCGCGGCCGCGGGCTTTTGTTTCGATACTGCGGCGGCGCTCCGCATTCCCAATCCGAACCCTGAGACAAGCGACATGCAGTTCCCATCGACCCGCCGCCTTTTCGTCAGCACGGTGATCGCGCTCACGTTCAGCGCCGCCCATGCCCAATGGCCCGAGCGCCCGGTCAAGATCATCGTGGCCTCTGCGCCAGGCGGCAGCCCGGACATCGTCTCGCGCCTGATCGGCGCCGAGCTCGCCAAGCGCCTGGGCCAGGCCGTCGTGATCGACAACCGCCCCGGGGCCGCGGGGGCCATCGGCATGGGTGCGCTGGCCAATGCGCCGGCCGATGGCTACACGATCGGCTACGGCAACAACGCCACGCTGGCCACCAACGAGTTCCTGTACGCCAAGCTGCCCTACGACGCGAAGAAGCTCGAACCCATCATCAACACCTCCAAGACCGCGAGCCTGTTCGTCGTCAACAACGACCTGCCCGTGCGTTCGATCCCGGAGTTCATCGCCTACGCGAAGCAGCACCCCAACAAGCTGTCGTTCGCCACGGGCGACGCGGGCGGCTCCGGCCACATCGGAGCCGAGCTGTTCAACCGGACGACCGGGATCCAGGTGGTCCATGTGCCCTACAAGTCGGCCTCGCAGGCCATGACGGACCTGATGGGCGGCCAGGTGGACTTCCTGATCGACAACTACTCCGTGGCCGGCCCGCACGTCAACGCGGGCAAGATGCGTGCGCTGGCCGTCACGGCGCGTGAGCGCACATCGCTGTTCCCCGATGTGCCGACCATGGAGGAGGCCGGCCTGCCGGGCTACGACATCACGGCCTGGGGCGGCTTCGTGGCGCCGGCCGGCACGCCGAGCGAGGCCATCACGCGCCTGAACCAGGAACTCAACGCCATCATCCAGGAGAAGGACTTCCGCGAACGCATGCTCAAGATCGGCTCCACGGTCGTGGGTGGCAGCCCCGAGGACTTCCGCCGCCTGATCGAGAAGGAGCGCGTCAAGTGGGGCGAGCTCGTGCGCATGACGGGCGCCAAGGGCAACTGAGGACAGGCGCGGCATGGACTCCTGCGACGCCTACTGGCGCGAACCTCCGCGCAGCGCTGCCGAGGGTGCGGGTGCGCGGCATGTGACCGTGATCGGGGCCGGCATCGTGGGCCTGGCCACGGCGGCGGCGCTCGCACGCGCCGGCCACGCGGTGACCGTCGTGGACGCGCTGGCAGGCGTCGGCGAAGGCACGAGCTTTGGCAACGGCTGCCAGCTCTCCTACGGCTATGTGGCGCCG
>DATKFT010000240.1:0-2631 GCA_035544335.1 Pseudorhodoferax sp. | reverse complement strand
GGCCGACTACCTGGCCTGGGAGCGCGGCCTCAGCGCGCGCGTGGCGCAGGACGCCAGCGTGCGCTTTCGCTTCTTCGACAGAAGCTGAGACCGTGGGCGCCCGGGGCCCACGCCCCGGACACCCGCGCATAAGCAAAGACGGTTTCCTTCTTGGACGCGCAGAGAGGCCCTTTGCAGAATCCGCGCCTTCGCACGCCGGCAAGCCTGCCGGCCCGTTCCATGAAAGCCCGTTTCCCATGAAGTCCCTCTGGTTGTCCCGGCTGCTCGCCGCGGCCTCGCTGACCCTCGTTGCGCTGAGTGCCGCTGCGCAGAACGCGCCGCTGCGCATCGCCGTCATTGCCTCGGTTGCCAACGAGGCCACCGAAAAAGCCATCGCACTGGCCAAGGCCCAGGGCCTGGAGGTGCGGCTCGTGGAGTTCAGCGACTGGGTGCTGCCCAACACGGCCGTGGCCGAGGGCTCGGTGGACGCCAACTTCTTCCAGCACGCGCCCTTCCTGGAGCGTTTCAACCAGAGCCGCGGCAGCAAGCTCGCGCCGATCGCCTACGGCTACTCCACGACGATCGGCCTGTTCTCCAAGAAGCTCAAGAAGGGCGATGCCGTGCCCGATGGCGCGACCATCGCGATCCCCTCGGACCCCGTCAACACGGGCCGTGCGCTGCTGCTGCTGGACAGCCTGAAGCTCATCACGCTCAAGCCCGGCACGGGCCACAACGCGACCGAGGCCGACATCACGGCCAATCCTAGGAAGCTCAAGCTCGTGCCCATCGAGGGCTCGCAGTCGGCGCGCTCCTTCGACGACGTGACGGCCTCGGTGACCTACACCACGTTCGCCAAGCAGGCCGGCCTCAACGAGAAGGATGGCCTGGCCTTCGACAACAACTCGCCCGAGGCGCTGCGCCGCTACGCGATCCGCTGGGTCACCACGCCCGAAAAGGCGCAGGACCCGCGCCTGCTCAAGTTCATCGCCATCTACCAGCAGTCGCCCGAGGTCCGGCAGATCCTGAAGCGCCTGTATGGCGATCTGATCGACTTCCCCTGGTAGCCAAGCGCGAAAAACGCATAAGGATGCGCCGATTCGTTCGTAACAAATCGTGCGCGCTGCCCTAGATTCACGGCCTTTCTTCCATCGTCGACAGGATGCCGTGATGCACGCTCTCCAGAACAACCAGGCCCCGACTCCGGCGGCACTGCCACCCACCCGTCTGCGCCGCTGGCTGGGCGCCGCCCTCGCCATCGCCGTGATGGCCTTGTCGGCCGCACCCGTCGTGGCGCAGGACAAGCCGCTCAAGGTGGCCACGGCCACCAGCCCGGCCACGCGTGGCCTGGAGATCGCGGCCCAGCAGGCCAAGGCCCAGGGCCTGAACGTGGAGATCATCGAGTTCAGCGACTGGCGCACGCCCAACTCGGCCGTGGCCACGGGCGAGGTCGATGTGAACCACTTCCAGCACCGGCCCTTCCTGGAGCAGTCCAACAAGGCCGGCGGCTACAACCTGGTGGTGATCGGCAAGGGCTACACCACGACCGTGGGCCTGTACTCCAAGAAGATCACGGCGCTCGGTGAGCTGCGCAACGGCGCCAAGGTTGCGATCGCGCAGGACCCGATCAACACCGCGCGCTCGCTGCTGACCTTGCAGGAAGCCGGCCTGATCAAGCTGCGCAACGGCGGCAGCACGAACTCGGACATCGGCGACGTGGTGGAGAACCCGCGCAAGCTGCAGATCGTGCAGATTGACGGGCCCGCCATCGCGCGCTCGTTCGACGACCTGGACGCCGCCGTGACCTACGCGACCTTCGTCAAGATCGCCAAGCTGGACGTGCACAAGCCGATCTACCGCGAGAAGGACAACTCGGCCTACGACTTCGTCTGGGCCGCCAAGCCCGAACGCGCGAACGACCCGCGCATCCAGAAGTTCATCGCGATCTACCAGAACAGCCCCGAGGTCAAGGCCGCCGTCAAGCAGGCCTTCGACGGCCTCGTGGACTTCCCGTGGGAGCAGGGTTACGCGCGCACCGCCGCCGCGAAATGACGCGATGACCGATCTTTCGGAACAGGCGCGGCTGCACCCGGCCGCGCGGGCCGCGGCGGGTGAGGCCGTGCAGGCAGTGCAGGCAGTGCAGGGGGCTGCCGGCCCCGACCGCGTGGTCTTCGAGCATCTGGGCAAGACCTACCGCAGCGGCGCGGCCACGGTCGAGGCGCTGCACGGCGTGCACTTCGGCATCGCGGCCGGCGAGGTGTTCGGCATCATCGGCCGCAGCGGCGCGGGCAAGTCCACGCTGCTGCGCGCGATCAACGGGCTGGAGTCGCCCAGCAGCGGCCGCGTGCTCGTCAACGGCAGCGATGTGGCCCAGCTCGACGAGCCCGCGCTGCGGCGCCTGCGCCGGCGCATCGGCATGATCTTCCAGCACTTCAACCTGCTGTCGGCCAAGACGGTCTGGGAGAACGTGGCGCTGCCGCTGCGCGTGGACGGCGTGCCGGCCGCGGCCATCGATCAGCGCGTGGGCTTTCTGCTCGAGCTGGTCGGCCTGGCCGACAAGCGCGACGTGTACCCGGCCAAGCTCTCGGGGGGCCAGAAGCAGCGTGTGGGCATCGCGCGCGCGCTCGTGCACGAGCCCGACATCCTGCTGTGCGA
>DATKFT010000239.1:0-2535 GCA_035544335.1 Pseudorhodoferax sp. | reverse complement strand
CGCATCCGCGCATGCTGAACGAGCTCATGCGCGAGTTCGACGTGCCGTCCGAGCGCACGCTCATGATCGGCGACACCACACACGACCTGCAGATGGCGCTGAACGCCGGCTGCGCGAGCCTGGGGGTGGCCTACGGGGCGCATCCGCACGGCGAGTTCGCGGCACTGCGGCCCTTGTTCGTGGCGCACTCGGTCGACGAGCTGCGCGACTGGCTGCTGGCGCCGGCCTGACATCGCCGGGCGACGCTGCATGGACCTCGTCGCGCTGTGCAACTCCCGTGACCTGCGCGAGCGCGGCGAGGCCGTGCCCTTTGATGTGCTCTACCAGGGCCAGAACTGCCGTGCATTCGCGGTGCGCTACGACGGCAAGGCCCATGCCTACCTGAACCGCTGCACCCATGTGGCGATGGAGATGGACTACCGGCCCAACCGCTTCTTCGACGACACCGGCCATTGGCTGCTGTGTGCCACGCACGGCGCGGCCTACCGGCCCGACACGGGGGCCTGCGGCGGTGGTCCTTGCCGCGGCGGTCTGGTCAAGATCATGCTGTCGGAGACCGACGGCGTGGTCCATTGGCATACTCTGCCCCAGTTGCAACCCGTTTTCTTCTAAGTGATGCCATGAGTGAACCGCAAACCTCCGGCGCCCCGTCCGATCCACAATGGGAGCGCAGCCTGCTGGAGCGCCTGGCCTTCGCCTCCCTCAAAGAGCAGCGCGCCGCCCGCCGCTGGAAGATCTTCGTGCGGCTGGCCTGGCTGGGCTTTTTCGTGGCCGTGGCCTGGCTGGTGCTGCTGCGGGCCGCGCCGACGCCGGACACCTCGGCCACGCACACCGCCGTTGTCGAGATCAAGGGCGAGATCGCCTCCGGCGCCGATGCCAGTGCGGAATCGGTGGTGGCCGCCATGCGCAGTGCCTTCGAGGACGATGGGGCCCAGGCCGTCGTGCTGCTGATCAACTCGCCGGGCGGCAGCCCGGTGCAGGCCGGCATCATCAACGACGAGATCCTGCGGCTCAAGGCCAAGCACAACAAGCCCATCTACGCCGTGGTGGAGGAGTCCTGCGCTTCGGCCGCCTACTACATCGCCGTGGCTGCCGACAAGATCTTCGTCGACAAGGCCAGCATCGTGGGCAGTGTGGGCGTGCTCATGGACGGCTTCGGCTTCACGGGCCTCATGGACAAGCTGGGCGTGGAGCGCCGGCTGCTGACGGCCGGCGAGAACAAGGGCTTCCTGGACCCGTTCAGCCCCATGAACGACGCCCAGCGCGCGCACGCGCAAAGCATGCTCAACACCATCCACCAGCAGTTCATCGCCGTGGTCAAGAAGGGCCGTGGCGAGCGGCTCAAGGAGACGCCCGAGACCTTCAGCGGCCTGTTCTGGAGCGGCGAGCAGGCCGTGCAGATGGGCCTGGCGGACCAGCTGGGCAGCCTGGACTACGTCGCGCGCGACGTGGTCAAGGCCGAGGACATCGTGGACTACACGCGCCGCGAGAACGTCGCCGAACGCCTGGCCAAGCGCTTCGGCGCGGCCATGGGCGAGGGCGCCATGCGGACGTTCAAGTCCCTGCCGGCGCTGCGCTGAGGCTCAGCGGCCGATCGCGAACACCGCTGGCGCATCGGGCAGCGGCGCGGTCCGCTGGCGCCAGGCCTTGACGGTCTGGCTCACGACCTGCGCGCTGTCCAGCGTCAGCCCGGTTGCGACCGCGAGCCGGGTGTTGTGCTGCAGGGTCTGCACCAGCGCGCGGCGCAGGGTCTCGGTGCGGTACGGGGTTTCGATGCACAGCTGGGTCTGGCCGGTCTTGAGCGCCAGCGTCTCCAGCTGCCGGACCTTCTGGGCACGCGCCTCGGCCTCCTGCGGCAGGTAGCCGACGAAAGCGAAGTTCTGGCCATTGAGGCCGCTGGCGGCCAGCGCCAGCAGCAAGGCGCTGGGACCGGCCAGCGGCACGACCACCAGCCCCAGGGTGTGGGCTGCGCGCACCACCGAGCTGCCGGGGTCGGCCACGGCCGGCATGCCGGCTTCGCTGACCAGCCCGATGTCGTGCCCCTGCAGCGCAGCCGCCAGCAGCGGCGTGGCATCGAAGCCGGGACCGTGGTCGCCCTTCTTGTGCACTTCGCGGGGCAGCTCGGTCAGGACCTGCTGCTGCACGGCTACAGCGAGCGGCGCCACGGCGTCGATGCGCTTGAGGTAGGCGCGCGTGCTCTTGGCGTTCTCACAGATCCAGTGCGACAAGCGGGCTGCGGCCTGCAGCGTGCCCAGCGGCACCGCGTCCTGCAGCGGCGCCTGCTCGGCGCAGCCGAAGTCCAGCGGCGCAGGCACCAGGAACAGGCGCCCGTTCACAGCAGTCGAACGCCAGCGGCGCGCAGCAGGCGGCTGGTCTGGATCAGCGGCAGGCCGATCAGCGCCGTCGGATCGTCGCTCGTGATGGCGTCGAGCAGCACGATGCCCAGGCCCTCGCTTTTGGCGCTGCCGGCGCAGTCGTAGGGCTGCTCGGCCTGCAGGTAGGCCTCGATCTCGGTGTCGTCCAGGTCGCGAAAGC
>DATKFT010000238.1:0-3004 GCA_035544335.1 Pseudorhodoferax sp. | reverse complement strand
CGGGCCGGTGGCATGCGTGCTGCTGTACGAGAAGTTGCCGGTGGCGTGCACGGCACCGTCCACCAGCGTGGCGTCCTTGAGCCGGTCGGCCAGCTCCGGGCACAGCGCGATGGTCTCGTGGAAGTACTGCTCGAGCGACTTGTCGCCGCGCGCCTTGAGGTAGTAGGCCCAGCAGACCGCGCCCACGCTGGTCGTGCCGTCGGCCAGCGGAATGAACCAGAACCAGCCGTGCGGGAACCAGCAGATGCTGATGTTGCCCTCGCGCTTGCCTTCGAGCCGGCGCACGTTGCGGAAATGGCCGAACAGCGCCGTGCTGTTGTGCGCGGGGTTCTTCTGCTTGCTGCCCAGCTGCTTGGCCAGCAGCGTGTCGCGGCCGCTGGCGTCGACCACGTAGCGCGCGCGGAACTGCCGGCGCGTGCCGTCGGCCAGCTGGGCCTGGGCCGTTGCGCCCTCGGCGTCGAAGGCCACGCTGCGCACCTGGCAGCGCTCCAGCGTGCGGGCGCCGCAGCCCGCGGCGTGGCGGAACAGCAGCTCGTCGAGTTCCGAGCGGCGCACCTGCCAGGCGAACGGCATGCTCTTGTCGAACGCATCGGCAAAGTCGACATAGCTGCAGTGCGCGTGCTCGGGCGAGACGAACTCGATGCCGTACTTGGGCATGCCGATGCGCTCGACCTGCTCGCGCACGCCCAGCCGGTCGAACAGCTGCACATTGGCCGGCAGCAGCGACTCGCCGATGTGAAAGCGCGGGTGTTGCTCCTTGTCGAGCAGCAGCACATCGCGGCCCTGGCGCGCCAGCAGCGCGGCGATGGTCGAGCCGGCCGGCCCGCCGCCGATCACCAGCACGTCGCAGGCATCGGTAGTCTCGGAGGTGGAAACAGAAGGTGACAACGGCATCGCTGCAAGGGGGCTGGGCAAAGGAGCGGGATCATAAGATAGCGTGTCGCCGCTTTCGCCAGGCCTGCAGCCTGCCCTCCCCCTTCCTTCCGTATGACTGTTCTCCTGTTGCTGTTGCAACTGGCCGTGATCCTCGTCGCGGCCCGCCTGTGCGGCCTGCTGCTGCGCGCGCTGGGCCAGCCCATGGTCGTCGGCGAGATGGCCGCCGGCATCGTGCTCGGCCCCATCGTGTTCGGTGCGCTGGCGCCGCAGCTGCACGCCCAGCTGTTCCCCCAGGCCTCGCTGCCCGCGCTGTCGACGCTGTCCACGCTGGGCGTGGTGCTGTTCATGGGCCTGGTCGGTGCGGAACTGCGCGCACCGGGCGGCATGGGGGCGCAGCTGCGTGCCTCGCTGTGGGTGGGGCTGTCCAGCATGGCGCTGCCCATGCTGCTGGGGCTGGCCATCGCGCCGGCGCTGTACCCCACGCTGGCGCCCGAGGGCCTGGCCTTCTGGCCGTTCGCGCTGTTCGTGGCCGTGGCCTTGTCGATCACGGCCTTCCCGGTGCTGGCCCGCATCCTCAAGGACCGCAACATGAGCCGCACGCCGGTGGGCCAGCTGGCGCTGGGCTCGGCCGCCGTGGTCGATGCCTTCGCCTGGATCGTGCTGGCCCTGGTCCTGGCCGTCGGCAGCGCGCATGGCCAGGGCGCCGACGGCTGGTCCGGCTTCGGGCGCATCTGCGCCGGCCTGGTGCTGTTCTCGGCCGTGCTGCTGCTGGTGCTCAAGCCCTTGTATGCCGCCTTGCTGCGCCGCCAGTTCAAGGACGGTGTGCTGTCGGACCTGGGCCTGGCCGCCGTGCTGATCGGCTTGGTCGTGTGCGCGGCCGTGGCCGAATGGCTGCACGTGCACGCGGTGTTCGGCGCCTTCCTGTTCGGGGTCTGCCTGCCGCGCGACGACGCGCTGCTGCACGCGCTGGAGCAGCGCCTGGCGCCGCTGGTCACCGTGCTGCTGCTGCCGGTGTTCTTCGCGCTCGCGGGCCTGGGCGCCAGTGCCGACGCGCTGAGCGCCGCCGTCCTGCCGACGCTCGCGCTGGTGCTGGCCGCGGCCATCGTCGGCAAGGTGGCCGGTGGCGCTGCCGGCGCGCGCCTGGCCGGCTGGGGCTGGCGCGACAGCCTGGCGGCCGGCACGCTCATGAATGCACGCGGCCTCATGGAACTCATCGTCATCAAGATCGGCCTGGACGCCGGCCTGATCACGCCCACGCTGTTCACCATGCTGCTGCTGATGGCGCTCGTCACGACCGCGCTGACCGGCCCGCTGCTGAACCTGCTGGGTGCCCACCCCCCGCTGGCTATACTTCCCGCCCGCCGCAGGGTTGCCGCAGGGCCGGCGCCAAGCCCTTTGCCGCCAACCGACCCGTGACCGCATGAACCCCACACAGACCGACCTGCAACGCGAAGTCGCCGCCCTCCTGGTGGAGGCGCTGAACCTCGAGATCGCCCCGGACAGCATCGACCCGGCCGCCCCGCTCTACGGCGAGGGCCTGGGCCTGGATTCCATCGACATCCTCGAAGTCGCCCTCGTGGTGTCGCAGCGCTACGGCTTCCAGCTGCGCTCGGACGACGAGGACAACGTGCGCATCTTCGGCTCGCTGGCCAGCCTGGCCGAGCACATCGCGGCGCACCGCAGCGACGCCAGCTAGGAGCGTGGCGGCCACCGGCCGCCGCCCCGCGCAGCACCATTTCCCATGCCTGTCCGCATCCTCGCCGCGCTGGCGCTGACCGTGAGCTACATCGCGGCCTCGCACTGGCTCATGACCTCCGCACCGGCCTCGCCCTGGAACGCCGTGGGCGTGCTCGCGCCCATGCTGGTGGCGATCGCCTGGGGCGCCTGGCGCGGCGGCCAGCGGCCGCTGGCCCTGCTGGCCGCGCTCTCGGTGGCTGCGCTGTGCGGCCAGGCCAGCCTGCCCACGCCGCTGTCGGACCGCCTGCTCTACCTGGCCCAGCACGTGGGCATCAACGCCTTCCTGGCCGTGGGCTTCGGCGGCACGCTGCGCGCCGGCCATGAGGCGCTGATCACCCAGCTCGCGCGCCGCGTGCACCGCCACTTCACGCCGGCCATGGCGGCCTACACG
>DATKFT010000237.1:0-1988 GCA_035544335.1 Pseudorhodoferax sp. | reverse complement strand
GCGTGGCCGTGGTGGCTGCAGCCACCTTGCCGATGCGCGCCTGCACGGCCACGACCTCGTGTCCGTGCAGATGGCCGAGCCAGAAGTCGCGGCCTGCCACGCGCTGGCACTGCTCGTCGGGCAGCAGGGCCAGCACGCTGGCCAGCTCCTCGCGCATGGCGCCGACGATGGCTGTCCTCATGCCGCCTTGTCGCGCAGTTCGCGGCGCAGGATCTTGCCCACCGGCGTCTTGGGCAGCTCGTCGCGGAACTCGATCACGCGCGGATGCTTGTAGCCGGTCATGTTGGCACGGCAGTAGGCCCGCACGGCCTCTTCGGTGAGCTGGGGCGACTTGCGCACGATGACCAGCTTGACGGCCTCGCCGGTCTTGGGGTCGGGCACGCCGATGCAGGCGACTTCCAGCACGCCGTCGAGCTGCGCCACCACGTCCTCGATCTCGTTCGGGTAGACGTTGAAGCCGCTGACCAGGATCATGTCCTTCTTGCGGTCGATGATGCGGAAGAAACCGCGCTCGTCCACGGTGCCGATGTCGCCGGTCTTGAAGTAGCCGTCGGCGGTCATGACCTTGGCGGTCTCGTCGGGCCGCTGCCAGTAGCCGGCCATGACCTGCGGGCCCTTGATCGCGATTTCGCCCGGCTGGCCGGGAGCGACTTCCTGGCCCGCGTCGTCCACGAGCTTGAACCAGGTGTTGGGCAGCGGCACGCCGATGGTGCCGCTGAACTCCTTGCTCGTGGTCGGGTTGCAGCTGGCCGAGGGCGAGGTCTCCGACAGGCCGTAGCCCTCGCAGATCGGGCAACCGGTCTTCTCGAGCCAGAGCTTGGCCACGGCGCTCTGCACGGCCATGCCGCCGCCCACGGAGATCTTGAGGTGGCTCCAGTCCACGGTGTTGAAGTCCGGGTGGTTGGCCAGGCCGTTGAACAAGGTGTTGACGGCCGGGAAGCTGTGGATCTGGTGCTTGGACAGTTCTTTGAGCACCGCGGGCAGGTCGCGCGGGTTGGGGATCAGCACCAGCTTGCTGCCATTGCGCATGGACAGCATCATGGAGACGGTGAACGCGAAGATGTGGTACAGCGGCAGCGCGCAGACCGCCGTGGGCTGCGTGCCCTGCGGCACGCGGTCCATCACGGGCTGGTTCCAGGCCTCGGACTGCAGCACGTTGGCGATCACGTTGCGGTGCAGCAGCATCGCGCCCTTGGCGACGCCGGTCGTGCCGCCCGTGTACTGCAGAACGGCCAGGTCGTCGGGGCCGATCTGGGGCTTGGCGAAGCGTGCGCGCGTACCGCGGGCGAGCGCGTCGTTGAAGCGCACCGCGCCGGGCAGCGAGAACGGCGGCACGAGTTTCTTGACCTTGCGCACCACGTAGTTCACGAGCGCGCCCTTGAGCATGCCGAGCTGGTCGCCCATGGCGCAGAGAACCACATGGCGCACGGGCGTGTTCTGGACGCACTGCGCCAGCGTGGCGGCGAAGTTCTCGATGATGACGATGGCCTTGGCGCCGGAGTCCTTGAGCTGGCTTTCCAGTTCGCGCGGCGTGTACAGCGGGTTCACGTTCACGAGCACGTAGCCGGCGCGCAGGATGGCCGCGACGGCCACCGGGTACTGCGGCACGTTGGGCATCATGACCGCGACGCGGTCACCGCGCTCCAGGCCCAGGCTTTGCAGGTAGGCGGCCAGCCGCAGGCTGAGCTGGTCGGTCTCGGCATAGCGGACGTCGCGGCCCATGAAGCTGTATGCGGTGCGGTCCGCGTACTTCGCAAAGCTCTCCTCCATCAACGCGACCAGGGACGCGTAGGCGTTGGGATCGATGTCGCTGGGAACGCCCTGCGGATAGCTCTGCAGCCAGATGCGCTCGGTCATTGGGTCTCCTTTGGTGTCTGCGCCACAGTGCATTGTGCGCAGTTGCTGGGGGGGCGGGCCGGGCCGCCCCAAGGATGCCAGGGGCACTGCGGCTGGCACGCCGAAAGGACCGCAGCCTGGGGCGCCGCCGC
>DATKFT010000236.1:0-3943 GCA_035544335.1 Pseudorhodoferax sp. | reverse complement strand
CAGCAGGCGGAAGTGGGCATTGCGCTGCACCACGCCATCGAGCACGTAGGAACCGGCAATCGTGCCGATCTTGGTGGCCACGAACACGGTGCGGATCTCGGCATGGCCGGTGATCTCTTCGCGGCGCTCGGGGGCCAGCATGCCGGCCATCGCGGTCTTCAGCTCGTCCACGGCATCGTAGATGATGCTGTAGTACTTGAGGTCCACGCCATTGCCTTCGGCCAGCTTGCGCGCACCGACGTCGGCACGCACGTTGAAGCCGATGACCACCGCCTTGGATGCGATCGCCAGGTTGATGTCGGACTCGCTGATGCCGCCCACACCGGTGTAGACCAGCTGCACCTTGACCTCGTCGGTCGAGAGCTTGAGCAGCGACTGCGACAGCGCTTCCTGCGAACCCTGCACATCGGCCTTGAGGATGATGGGCAGCGTCTTGACCTCGCCCGCCGTCATGTCGGAGAACATGTTCTCCAGCTTGGCGGCCTGCATCTTGGCCAGCTTGGTGTTGCGGAACTTGCCCGCGCGGTAGGTGGCGATCTCGCGGGCACGGCGCTCGTCGGCCATGACCATGAACTCGTCGCCGGCCTGCGGCACTTCCGTCAGACCCTGGATCTCGACCGGGATCGAGGGGCCGGCTTCCTTGCTCGGGCGGCCGTCCTCGTCCAGCATGGCGCGCACGCGGCCCGAAGTCGAGCCGGCCAGCACCACGTCGCCGATCCGCAGGGTACCGGACTGCACCAGCACGGTGGCGACCGGACCGCGGCCCTTGTCGAGCTGGGCTTCGATGACCAGGCCCTTGGCAGCGGCTTGCACCGGCGCCTTGAGTTCCAGCACTTCGGCCTGCAGCAGCACCTGCTCGAGCAGCTCGTCGATGCCCTTGCCGGTCTTGGCCGAGACTTCGACGAACGGCGAATCGCCGCCGAACTCTTCGGGCACGACCTGCTCACCGACCAGCTCGCTCTTGACGCGTTCGCTGTTGGCTTCGGGCTTGTCGATCTTGTTGATCGCCACCACGATCGGAACACCAGCCGCCTTGGCGTGCTTGATGGCTTCCTTGGTCTGGGGCATCACGCCGTCGTCGGCCGCGACCACCAGGATCACGATGTCGGTGGCCTGGGCACCGCGTGCACGCATGGCCGTGAAAGCCTCGTGGCCCGGGGTGTCCAGGAAGGTCACCATGCCGCGCGGCGTGTCCACGTGGTAGGCGCCGATGTGCTGCGTGATGCCGCCGGCTTCGCCCGCCGCCACCTTGGCGGTGCGGATGCGGTCCAGCAGCGAGGTCTTGCCGTGGTCCACGTGGCCCATGACGGTGACCACGGGGGCGCGCGGCAGTGCCTCGGCCTGCTGGCCCTGCACTTCGTCGTCGGTGAAGGCTTCCGGATCGTCCAGCGCCGCCACCACGGCCTTGTGGCCCATTTCCTCGACCACGATCATGGCCGTGTCCTGGTCCAGCGGCTGGTTGATGGTGGCCATCTGACCCAGCTTCATGAGGTGCTTGATGACCTCGGACGCCTTGATCGACATCTTGTGGGCGAGCTCGGCCACCGTGATGGTCTCGGGCACGTGCACTTCGATGGTGCGGGCTTCGACCGGTGCCGACTGCATGTGGTCGTCGCGGTGGTCGCGGCTGTCGCCACGGCGGCCACGCGGGCCACTGCGCCAGTTGCCACGGCCCACACCGCCGCTGGAGTCGCCGCGCGTGGGGATGGCCTTCTTCTTGGCCGGATCGCCCGCCCAGGCGGAAGACGTCTTGGCGGACTTGATTTCCTTGCCAGCGCCACCGGGCGCGGCAGCGCCGGGCGCACCCGGACGCGCGCCGACGGCCGGGCGCGCACCGGGCGTCGTCGGCTTGTGCAGCGTGCCCTTGACCGCGGGCTTGGCCGCTTCGGCCGGCTTGACCACGGGCTTGGGCTCTTCCTTCTTGGCGATCAGCACCTTCTTGGGCGTGGCCATCATGGAACGGATGGCGGCAGCCTCGGCCTCGGCCTTGCGGCGGCGCTCGGCCAGCTCGTTGGCGCGCTTGGCCTCCTCTTCGGCACGCGCCTTGGATTCGGCAGCGGCAGCCGCCGCCTTTTCCTGCTGCGCGGCACTGGGCTGCGCCGGCGCGGCAGGCGCAGCAGCGGGTGCCTGCGCGGCCTTGGCTTGTGGCGTTTCGCGCTGTGCGCTGGCCTGCGCCTGCTGCGCGCTCTTGCGGGCGGCCTCTTCGGCGGCGGCAGCGGCAGCGGCCGCAGCGGCTTGCGCTTCACGCGCGGCCTTCTCGGCGGCTTCGCGTTCGCGGCGCTCTTGCTCTTCGCGTTCGCGGCGCTGGGCGGCCAGTTCTTCTTCCTGGCGGCGCAGGGCTTCGGCCTGCTCGCGCGCCTCTTCCTCGCGGCGCACCAGCTCGGCTTCCTCGCGCTCGGCGCGTTCGGTGTCTTCGCTCACCTCGACCTCGCCGCCTTCGCCGCCTTCACCGGCTTCGTCGCGCTTGATGAAGGTGCGCTTCTTGCGCACTTCGACCTGGATCGTGCGGGCACGCCCGGACGCATCGGCCTGCTTGATTTCGGTGGTCGACTTCTTGACCAGCGTGATCTTCTTGCGCTCGGCGTTCTGCGTGCCATGGCTGGCCTGCAGATAGCTCAGGAGTTTTTGTTTGTCGGACTCGGACAAGGTATCGGCGGACGAGGACTTGGCGACGCCGGCACCCTTGAGCTGCTCGAGCAGGGTTTCGGCGGGCTTCTTCAGCTCAGAGGCGAATTCAGCGACGGTGATGGTGGACATGTACTGCGCAACCTTTCATAGCCATTACTCGTGAGAAGCAGCATCACTGGAGAACCAGTGTTCGCGCGCTTTCATGATCAGGGCTGTGGCCTCGTCCGCGGACTGGCCTGTGATTTCTGTGAGTTCATCGACGGCCAGATCGGCCAGGTCGTCGCGGGTCTTGACCCCGCTGGCATGGAGCTTGTCGATCATCTCGGTCGACAAACCTTCGAGGTCGCGCAGGTCCTGCGATACCTCGCCGACGCCCTCCTCCTTGGCGATCTCCAGTGTCAGCAGCGCGTCCTTGGCGCGGGCGCGCAGCTCGGTGACCGTTTCCTCGTCGAAGGACTCGATCTCCAGCATCTCCTGGAGCGGCACGTAGGCCACCTCCTCGAGGCTGGTGAACCCTTCGGCGATCAGGATATCGGCGATCTCCTCGTCCACATCGAGCTTTTCCATGAACAGCTTGCGGCTGGAGTCGGTCTCCTCGGCCTGCTTCTGCGCCGATTCGGCAGCGTCCATGATGTTGATCTTCCAGCCGGTCAGCTCGGAGGCCAGGCGCACGTTCTGGCCGCCACGGCCGATCGCGATGGCCAGGTTCTCCTCGTCCACGACGACGTCCATGGCGTGGCGCTCCTCGTCCACGACGATGGAGGAGACGTTGGCCGGCGCCAATGCACCGATCACGAACTGTGCCGGGTCCTCGCTCCACAGCACGATGTCCACGCGCTCGCCGGCCAGCTCGTTGGTGACTGCGTTCACACGCGTGCCGCGCACACCCACGCAGGTGCCGATCGGGTCGACGCGCTTGTCGTGCGAGACCACGGCGATCTTGGCGCGCGAACCCGCATCACGGGCGCAGGACTTGATCTCCAGCAGGCCTTGCTCGATCTCGGGCACCTCCTGGCGGAACAGCTCGACCATGTAGGCCGGCGCCGAGCGCGACAGGATGATGGGCGCGCCGCGCAGCGTGAGGTCCACCTCCATGATCATGGCCCGCACGCGGTCGCCGGTGCGCAGGTTTTCCTTGGGGATCATCTCGTTGCGGCGCAGCCGGCCTTCGACGCGGCCGCTCTCCACGATGATGTCGCCCTTGTCCATGCGCTTGACGGTGCCGACGAAGATCTTGTCGCCACGGCTCATGAAGTCGTTGAGCAGCATCTCGCGCTCGGCATCGCGGATCTTCTGCAGGATGACCTGCTTGGCA
>DATKFT010000235.1:0-2301 GCA_035544335.1 Pseudorhodoferax sp. | reverse complement strand
GGCAGCGACCTGGCCCTGGTGCGCACGCGCGCCGAGCCGCTGCCCGACGGCCGCTACAAGCTGTTCGGCACCAAGATCTTCATCACCTACGGCGAGCACGACATGGCGGACAACATCGTCCACCTGGTGCTGGCCCGCGTGCAGGGTGCGCCCGAAGGCGTCAAGGGCATCAGCCTGTTCGTGGCGCCCAAGTTCCTCGTCAACGCCGATGGCTCGCTGGGCCAGCGCAACGACGTGCGCTGCGTGAGCATCGAGCACAAGCTGGGCATCAAGGCCAGCCCCACGGCCGTGCTGCAGTTCGGCGATGCGGGCGAGGGCGCCATCGGCGAACTCGTGGGCGAGGAGAACCGCGGCCTCGAATACATGTTCATCATGATGAACGCGGCCCGCTACGCCGTGGGCGTGCAGGGCATCGCCGTGGCCGAGAGCGCCTACCAGAAGGCCGCGGCCTTCGCCAAGGAACGCGTGCAGAGCCGTCCCGTGGACGGCAGCGTGGCGGCCAGCGCGCCCATCGTGCACCACCCCGACGTGCGCCGCATGCTCATGACCATGCGCGCGCTGACCGAAGGCTGCCGTGCCATGGCCAGCGTCGCGGCGGCGGCCTACGACGCCGCCCACCACCATGCCGATGCCCAGGTGCGCAAGGACAACCAGGCCTTCTACGAGTTCATGGTGCCGCTGGTCAAGGGCTACAGCACCGAGATGAGCCTGGAGGTGAGCTCGCTGGGCGTGCAGGTGCACGGCGGCATGGGCTTCATCGAGGAAACCGGCGCGGCGCAGTTCTACCGCGACGCACGCATCCTGCCGATCTACGAGGGTACGACCGCGATCCAGGCCAACGACCTCGTGGGCCGCAAGACCGCGCGCGACGGCGGCAAGGGCGCCAAGGCCATCGCAGCCCAGGTCGAGGCCACCGAAGCGGAGCTGGCCAGGAGCGGCAGCGCGGACGCCCAGGCCGTGGCACGCCGTCTGGCTGCCGCACGCCAGGCCTTCGTCGAGGTGGTGGACTTCATCGCGGGCGCCAGCAGGAGCGACCCGAACGCGGTCTACGCGGGCTCGGTGCCCTACCTGCTGCTGGCAGGCAACCTCGTGGCGGGCTGGCAGCTGGGGCGTGCGCTGCTGGCCGCCGAGCAACACCGCGGCGAGGACCCGGCCTTCATGCAGGCCAAGATCGTCACGGCGCGCTTTTACGCCGAGCACATCCTGACCCGCGCGCCGGGCCAGCGCGATGCCATCGTCGAAGGTGCCGCCAGCGTGACAGCGCTGCCGCTCGAAGCGTTTTAAAAACAGCCGATCCGAACGAGGAGACCCATGTCCCAACTGCCCGGCGCCCTGGCCCATCTGCCGCTGCCCATCATTGGCTCGCCGCTGTTCATCATCAGCAATCCCAAGCTCGTCATCGCGCAGTGCACGGCGGGCGTGGTCGGCTCCATGCCGGCGCTCAATGCGCGCCCGGCCGAGCAGCTGGAGGAATGGCTGATCGAGATCACCGAGGGCCTGGCGGCCTGGAACCGCGCCCACCCCGAGCGGCCGGCCGCGCCGTTCGCGATCAACCAGATCGTGCACAAGTCCAACGAGCGGCTCGAACACGACATGGCCATGTGCGTGAAGTACAAGGTGCCCATCATCATCACCTCGCTGGGTGCGCGCGAGGACATCAACGCCGCGGCCCACAGCTACGGCGGCGTGGTGCTGCACGACATCATCAACAACAAGTTCGCGCGCAAGGCGATCGAGAAGGGTGCCGACGGCCTGATCGCCGTGGCGGCCGGCGCTGGCGGCCATGCCGGCATCAAGAGCCCGTTTGCGCTGGTCCAGGAAAACCGCCAGTGGTTCGATGGCCCGATCGCGCTGTCGGGCAGCATCGCCACGGGCGGCGCCGTGTTGGCCGCGCAGGCCATGGGGGCGGACTTCGCCTACATCGGCTCGGCCTTCATCGCCACCGAGGAGGCGCGCGCGGCCGAAGGCTACAAGCACGCCATCGTCACCGGCAACTCCGACGACATCGTCTACAGCAACCTGTTCACGGGCGTGCACGGCAATTACCTGGCCGCCAGCATCCGTGCGGCGGGCCTGGACCCGGAAAACCTGCCCGTCAGCGACCCCAGCGCGATGAATTTCTCCAGCGGCAGCAGCAAGCCCAAGGCCTGGAAGGAGATCTGGGGCAGCGGCCAGGGCATCGGCGTGGTCGACAAGGTGCGGCCAGCCGGCGAGTTCATCGCGCAGCTGAAGCGCGAGTACGAGGACGCCAAGCGCCGCCTGCTCGGCTGAGCCGGGCAGGGCCGCGGCGGCCCGTCCGCT
>DATKFT010000234.1:0-3104 GCA_035544335.1 Pseudorhodoferax sp. | reverse complement strand
GCCGCGCCGTCAACAAGGGCGCGCTGTCGGAGAAGATCTTCGGCATCGACGAATCGGTCAATCCGGACGCGATCGAGATCTACGTGCACCGGCTGCGCAAGAAGCTCGACGGCAGCGGCGTGGCCATCGTCACGCTGCGCGGCCTGGGCTACCTGCTCGAAGCGCGGCCGGCGCCATGATGCGGCCGCGCCGGGCCCCGAGCCTGCGGCTGCAGCTGTCGCTGTGGCTGCTGCTGCCGCTGATGGGCCTGCTCGCCTTCGACGCCTGGCTGACTTACCAGCGCGCCATGTCGGCCGCGCATACCGCCTTCGACCGCACGCTGGAGGCGTCGCTGCGCGCCATGCGCGAAGGCATCCGCCTACACGAGGGGCGCTTCGCGGTGGAACTGCCCAACCTCGCGCTCGAGCTGTTCGACGACCAGGCCGGCCCGCGCATCTTCTACCGCATCCGCGCCGACGACGGCGCCACCGTGACCGGCTACGACGACCTGCCGATGCCGCCCGAGGCCCCATTGCAGCTGTACCGCACCGTGTTCTACGACACCGTGTTCCGCGACCAGCCGCTGCGCATGGCGGCGCAGCCGCTGCCGGTGCGCGACGTCGGCTCGGCCCGCACCCGGCTGGTGTGGGTGCTGGTGGGCGAGACCATCGAGCCGCGCCAGCTGCTGGCGCGCGACATCCTGATCGGCTCGCTGCTGCAGGAGCTGATGCTGGTGACGCTGGCGCTGGGCATCGTCTGGCTCGGCGTGCGGCGCGGGCTGCGGCCGCTGAACCGGCTGTCCGACACGGTGGCGCGGCGCGGCACGCAGCTCGACCCGATCGAGCAGAAAGACCTGCCCGCCGAGATGAAGCCGCTGGTGCAGGCGCTGAACCAGTACATGGCGCGGCTGCACGGCATGGTGCTGGCGCGAAAGCGCTTCTTTGCCGATGCCGCGCACCAGCTCAAGACCCCGCTGGCGATCATCCAGGCGCAGTCCGAACTGGCGCTGCGCGAGCGTGACGGCGAGCGCGTGCGCGAGCATATGCGGCGGCTGCACGGCACCGTGCGGCACGCGTCCAGGGGCGTGCAGCAATTGCTGTCGCTATCGCGCCTGGAGCCTGATGCCGGTTATGAGCCCGCGCTGAAGCCGCTGCGGCTGGATACGCTGGCGCAGTCGGTGGCGCTGGACTGGGCGCCGGTGGCGCGCGGTGCCGGGGTGGACCTGGGTTTCGAGCAGGACGCGCCGGTGGAGATTGCCGGGCAGCCGGAGCTGCTGCAGGAGCTGACCGGCAACCTGATCGACAACGCGATCCGCTATGCGGGGAACGGCGCGATGGTGACGGTGCGCGTGGCGCTGGAAGACGGGATACCGCGCTTGCAGGTGACCGACAACGGCCCGGGCATTGCGCCGGCCGAACGGGACGCGGTGTTCCGCCGCTTCTATCGCGGCGCGAGCGGGCAAGCGGTGGAAGGCACCGGCCTGGGCTTGTCGATCGTGCGCGAGATCGCGCGGCTGCATGGTGCGACGGTGAGGCTTGGCGAAACGCCGGGAGGCGGGCTGATGGTGTCGGTGCAATTCAGCACCAGAATTCCTTAGCCGCGGAGCTTTTCCTTAACCGCCTGTGTACTCCCTCTCCCGCTTGCGGGAGAGGGTTGGGGTGAGGGCCGGGAGCTTCCACGAAGTCATGCCTGCGGTATGCCACCGCCCGCGCTCACCCCCGGCCCCTCTCCCGCAAGCGGGAGAGGGGAGCAAACCGGCGGGACGCTGACGTTACAGCTTCTCCGTCTCCCCGCTCTTCGGCTGCCACTTCATCAGCCGCTTCTCGCCCATGCCGACCATCCAGTCCAGCACCAGCGCAAACGCGGTCAGCACCACGATGCCGGCGAACACGGTATTGATGTCGAAGGTGCCCTCGGCCTGCAGGATCAGGTAGCCCACGCCGCGCGCCGAGCCCAGGTACTCGCCCACCACCGAGCCGACGAAGGCCAGGCCCACCGAGGTATGCAGCGACGAGAACACCCAGCTGGTCGCGCTCGGCAGGTAGACATGGCGCAGCAGCTGCTTCTGATTGGCGCCCAGCATGCGCGCGTTGGCCAGCACCACCGGGCTCACTTCCTTGACGCCCTGGTAGACGTTGAAGAAGACGATGAAGAACACCAGCGTCACCGCCAGCGCCACCTTCGACCAGATCCCCAGGCCGAACCAGACCGCGAAGATCGGCGCCAGGATCACGCGCGGCATCGAGTTCATGGCCTTGACGTAGGGATCGAGGATGGCCGAGGTCAGCGGGCTCAGCGCCAGCCACAGGCCGACGCCCAGCCCCGCCACCGTGCCGATGCCGAAGGCCAGCACGGTTTCGATCAGCGTCACGCCCAGGTGCAGGTAGATATCGCGCTCGACGATAAACCAGCTCCAGATGCGTTGCGCCACCATCAGCGGCTCGCCGAAGAAAAAGGCGACCTGCTGCGAGCGCGTGGCCACGTGCCACACGCCGAGGATCACCACCAGGACGAGCAGCTGCCAGACGCGCAGCATGCCCTTGGAATCAGTACGGAATGCCATCGGAATTCAGGTCTTGTTAGGTTGGAGGGCTCAGGCCACCTTGCGCTGCTGGGCGTAGCCCTTGAGCACTTCCTCGCGCAGCACGTCCCAGATCGCGGCGTGCAGCTCGACGAAACGCGGGTGGTTGCGGATCTCGGCGACGTCGCGCGGACGCGGCAGGTCGATCGCGAACTCGCCGATCGGGTGCGTGCCGGGGCCGGCCGACAGCACCACCACGCGGTCGCTCATGGCGATGGCCTCGTCGAGGTCGTGGGTGATGAAGAGCACGGCCTTGCGCTTGGCGGCCCACAGCTCCAGCACCTCGTTCTCCATCAGCTGGCGGGTCTGGATATCCAGCGCCGAGAACGGCTCGTCCATCAGGATGATGTCCGGGTCCAGCACCAGCGTCTGCGCCAGCGCCACGCGCTTGCGCATGCCGCCCGAGAGCTGGTGCGGGTAGCGGTCGCCAAACCCGCCCAGGCCCACGCGGCGCAGCCATTCCTCGCCCTGCTGCACGGCCTCGGCGCGCGCCACGCCGCGGAACTCCAGGCCGGCGACGACGTTGTCGAGCGCGCTGCGCCAG
>DATKFT010000233.1:0-14003 GCA_035544335.1 Pseudorhodoferax sp. | reverse complement strand
CCATCGGCGGCATGACGGGCGTGCTGCTGGCCGTGCCGCCGGCCGACTTCGTGCTGCACAACAGCCTGTTCCTGATCGCCCACTTCCACAACGTGATCATCGGCGGCGTGGTGTTCGCCATGTTCGCGGGCATCAACTACTGGTTCCCCAAGGCCTTCGGCTACAAGCTCGACGAGTTCTGGGGCAAGGTCTCGTTCTGGTGCTGGCTGGTCGGCTTCTGGGTCGCGTTCACGCCGCTGTACGTGCTGGGCCTGATGGGCGTCACGCGCCGTGCCAACCACTTCGAAGATCCTTCGCTGCAGATCTGGTTCGTGATCGCTGCCTGCGGCGCCGGCATCGTCGCCCTGGGCATCGGCGCCTTCCTGGTCCAGCTGGGCGTGAGCTTCATGAAGCGCGACCAGCTGCGCGACCACACGGGCGACCCCTGGGACGGCCGCACGCTGGAGTGGGCCACCTCCTCGCCCCCGCCGCAGTACAACTTCGCCTTCACCCCGGTGGTGCACGACGTGGACGCCTGGTGGGACATGAAGAAGCACGGCTACAAGCGCCCGCTGTCCGGCTTTGCGGCCATCCACATGCCGCTGAACACGGGTTCCGGCGTGGTGCTCTCGGTGCTCTCGCTGATCTGGGGCTTCGCGCTGATCTGGCACATGTGGCCGCTGGCCATCGCCTCGTTCGCGGCCATCGTGGTCGGCGCCATCGTCCATACCTTCAACTACAAGCGCGACTACCACATCCCGGCCGCTGAAGTGGTCACCACGGAAAACGCGCGCACCCAACTGCTGGCACAACATGGCTGATCTGGCTCATCCAAGCGTTCACGGCGCGCACGGCGCCACCGCAGCGCGCGAGTACCACCTCGCGCACGAACCGCACCCGGAGAACGGCACCGCGCTGGGCTTCTGGCTCTACCTGATGAGCGACTGCCTCATCTTCGCCGCGCTGTTCGCCACCTGGGGCGTGCTGGGCCGCAGCTTCGCGGGCGGCGCCGGCGGTGCCGAACTGTTCGACCTCAAGCTGGTGGCGCTGAACACGGCCTTCCTGCTGCTGTCGTCCATCACCTTCGGCTTCGCCATGCTGCGCAAGCAGCTGAACGACAAGAGCGGCACGCTGATCTGGCTGGCCGTCACGGGCCTGTTCGGCCTGGCCTTCCTGGCCGTGGAACTCTACGAATTCCACCACCTGATCCACGTCGGCGCCGGTCCGCAGAGCAGCGCCGCCATGTCGGCTTTCTTCGCGCTGGTCGGCACGCACGGCCTGCACGTGACCTTCGGCTCGATCTGGCTGGTCGTGCTCATGGTGCAGATCGCCAAGCACGGCCTGATCCACGAGAACAAGCGCCGCCTGATGTGCCTGTCCATGTTCTGGCACTTTCTGGACGTCGTCTGGATCGGCGTCTTCACCTTCGTCTACCTGATGGGAGTGCTGTGATGGCCTCGTCGGATCTCCACGCACACCACGGCCACGGTGACGGTCATGGCCACGACGACCACCACGGCGACGTGGGCCCGCACAGCTCGATGCGCGAGTACGTGATCGGCTTCGTGCTGTCCGTCATCCTGACGGCCATCCCGTTCTGGCTGGTCATGAACAACGTGATCCAGGACCGCACCACGGTCATCCTGGTGCTGGGCGGCTTCGCCATCGTGCAGGTGCTCGTGCACATGGTGTACTTCCTGCACATGAACGCCAAGGTCGAGGGCGGCTGGACCATGGTGTCCACGATCTTCACGCTGGTGTTCGTGATGATCGCGATCGCCGGCACGCTGTGGGTCATGTTCCACATGAACAAGAACATGATGCCTTCGCACGGCGAGCACGGCCAGCACCAGCAGCAACCCGCTGCAACGCACCAGCACCACACGCAATGAGGCGTGCGCGCGGCCTGCCCTGGGTGCTGCTGGCCGCCGCTCTGCTCAGCGCGGTGTTCGCCCTGCTGGGCGCCTGGCAGGTCCAGCGCCTGGGCTGGAAAAAAGGCCTGATCGCGCGCACCGAGGCACGCGTGGGCGCCGCGCCGGTGGACCCGCCAGGCCCGCGGGCCTGGCCTGCGGTGCAGGCCGCTCCCCTTGACTTCGAGTACCGCCGGCTGCGCCTGCAAGGCGAGTTCCTGCATGGCGACGAGGCGCTGGTCCAGGCCAGCACCGTGCTGGGCGCGGGTTTCTGGGTGCTCACGCCGCTGCGCCTGGCCGATGGCAGCACCGTGCTCGTGAACCGCGGCTTCGTGCCGCCCGAGCGGCGCGACCCCGCCAGGCGCGAGGCCGCCCCACCGACCGGCATCACCACGGTCATCGGCCTGCTGCGCATCAGCGAGCCGCACGGCGGCTTCCTGCGCGAGAACGACCCGGCCGCCGACCGCTGGCACTCGCGCGACGTGGCGGCGATCGCGGCCGCGCGCGGCTTGCCGGCCGACCGCGTGGCGCCCTACTTCGTCGACGCCGAGGCTACGCCGTCCGGCAGCACGGCGCCGCAATGGCCCGCGGGCGGGCTCACGGTGCTGCGCTTTTCCGACAACCACCTGGTCTACGCGCTGACCTGGTTTGCGCTGGCGGCCATGGTGGCGGCCGGCGGCTGGTACGCGTGGCGCTCGACGCGCCGCCCGCCGGACTGACGATCCGGCCCATGCCCCTTTCCACCTCGGGCACCGCCCCTCTCGCGGCGCGCACGGCAGGCCCCGACAAGGCGGCCGGCCTCAAGAACCTGCAGCAGCTGATCCAGCTGCGCTGGATCGCGGTCTTCGGCCAGGTGCTGACCATCGAGGTCGTGCACTACGGCCTGCGCATCGCGATCCCGCTCGAAGCCATGCTGACCGTGCTGGCCGGCCTCGTGGCGTTCAACGTGCTGTCGCTGCTGCGCTGGCGCACCGGCCGGCATGTGACCAGCGCCGAGCTGCTGGTCGCGCTGCTGGTCGACGTTGCGGCGCTGACCGGCCAGCTCTACCTCTCGGGCGGCGCCACCAACCCCTTCGTGTTCCTGTACCTGCTGCAGGTGATCCTGGGCGCCGTGCTGCTGCCGGCCTGGGCCACCTGGACCATGGTGGCCGTCACGACCGGCTGCTTCGCCGCGCTGGCGCTCTGGGCGCCGCCGCTGGCGCTGCCGCTGGACCACCACCGCGGCCTGGCCAGCCCCTACATGCTGGGCATGCTGGTCAGCTTCGCGCTCAACGCGGCGCTGATCGTGGTCTTCATCGCTCGCATCGTCGGCAACCTGCGCGAGCGCGACCGCCGGCTGGCCGCGCTGCGCCAGCGCGCCGCCGAGGAGGAGCACATCGTGCGCATGGGGCTGTTGGCCTCGGGCGCCGCGCACGAGCTGGGCACGCCGCTGTCCACGCTGGCCGTGATCCTCGGGGACTGGCAGCACCTGCCGCACTTCAGCTCCGAGCCCGAACTGGCCGACGACGTGGCCGAGATGCAGGCCCAGGTCGCACGCTGCAAGTCCATCGTGAGCGGCATCCTGCTGTCGGCGGGCGAGGCGCGCGGCGAGTCCTCGCGCGCGACCACGCTGAGCGCCTTCCTGGACGAGGTGGTGGCCGACTGGCACAGCCGCCGGCCCAGCGCGGGCTTCGTGTTCGACAACCGCTTCGGCGACGACCTCCCCATGGTGTCGGACTCGGCGGTCCAGCAGATGATCGGCAACGTGCTGGACAACGCGCTCGAAGCCTCGCCAGCGGCCGTGCATTTCGAGGCCGAACGCGCGGGCGACACGCTGGTGCTGACCGTGCGCGACCGCGGCCCGGGTTTTGCGCCGCAGATGCTCGCCCAGCTGGGCAAGCCCTACCAGAGCAGCAAGGGCCAGCCCGGCCGCGGCCTGGGCCTGTTCCTGGTCGTCAACGTGGCCCGCACGCTGGGCGGGCATGTCAACGCACGCAACCGCGACGGCGGCGGCGCCGAGGTGCGCATCACCTTGCCGCTGTCGGCGATTGCCCTGCCCGGAGAAGATACAAGCGATGAGCCATGAGCTGAGACCTGCCCGCAGGGGCCGCGCAGAGGTGTTGCACCCGGGTGCGCGCCATGGATGAAAAACGCCTGCTGATCGTCGAGGACGATGCCGCCTTCGCGCGCACGCTGGCGCGCTCGTTCGAGCGGCGCGGCTACGCGGTCCGCGTGGCCGACGGACTGGAGCCGCTGCTGGCCCAGCTCGAGGACTACGCGCCCACGCATGCCGTGGTCGACCTCAAGCTGGCCGGCGAGGCCTCGGGCCTGGCCTGCGTGCAGGCGCTGCACCAGCGCGACGCGGCCATGCTGATCGTGGTGCTGACCGGTTTTGCGAGCATCGCCACGGCCGTGGAGGCCATCAAGCTCGGCGCCTGCCACTACCTGGCCAAGCCCTCCAACACCGACGACATCGAGGCCGCCTTCGGCCGCGCCGAGGGCAGCACCGAGGTCGAGCTGACCAACCGGCAGAGCTCGATCAAGACGCTGGAGTGGGAGCGCATCCACCAGGTGCTGGCCGAGACCGGCTTCAACATCTCCGAGACCGCGCGCCGCCTGGGCATGCACCGGCGCACGCTGGCGCGCAAGCTCGAGAAGCAGCAGGTCAAGTAGCCGGCGCCGCCCCGCGGCGCCGGGCTGCGCTTCGCCAGGACTCAGCCCCTGGGCTTGTAGGCGACCACGTCGATTTCGACCTTGGCGTCGACCATGAGCCGCGCTTCCGTGGTCGAGCGCGCGGGCTTGCCGTTCGGGAAGAAGCCCATGTAGACGCGGTTGAACGCGCCGAAGTCGCGCGCGTCGGCCAGCCAGACGGTGCACTTGCAGACATCGTCGAAGTCCGCGCCGGCCAGCGCGAGCGCTGCGCGCAGGTTCTCCATGACCTGGCGCGTCTGCGCCTCCACGCCGCCCAGCACGATCTCGCCCTGGGCGTCGACCGGCACCTGGCCCGACACGTAGACGAAGTCGCCGGCGCGCACGGCGGGCGACAAGGGGCGGGCCTGGCGGTCCGAGGCGGCGGGCGGCAGGCCCAGGTATTCGAGCGGCATGGAGTTCTCCTGTGTGGCCTGGGTTTGAAAATAGATTTCACAATTACGGGTAAACCCTGGCGTAAAACCCGGTCATTGCCCGATATCTTCGCAGATATTGAAATTTACTTTCATGATCTTGGTGCAAGCCGCGACTCAGGAGACCCCATGAAGCCCGACACCCCCACGACCCACCGCCCTGCCTTGCTGCGCCGCACGCTGCTGGCGCTCGCCTGCCTGGCCGGCGCCGGCCTGACGCTGGTCCAGGTCCAGGCCCAGACGCCTGCGGCGCGCACGCATGCCACGCTGGCCATGGTGGCCGAGCCGCAGACGCTGGACCCGATGGCGTCCACGGCCGACCTGGTCGGCACCATCATGCAGCACGTCTACGAGCCGCTGTACACCTTCGACGCGCAGTGGAACGTGGTGCCCATGCTGGCCGAGGCCGCGCCCGGCATCTCGGCCGACGGCAAGACCTACACCATCGCGCTGCGCAAGGGCGTGCAGCTGCACAGCGGCCGCGCGCTGAACGCCGACGACGTGGTCGCCAGCCTGCAGCGCTGGATGGAACAGTCGCCGCGCGGCAAGGCCGTGGCCCAGCAGATCGAGCAGATCCGGGCCAAGGGGCCGCTCGGCGTGGAGATCGTGCTCAAGCAGCCCTACGCACCGCTGCTGGCCCAGCTCGCGCTGCCCAGCGGCATGGCGGCCATCATGGCCAAGGAGGCCATCGCCACGCCGCTCAAGGACTTCGTGGGCACCGGCCCCTACCGCTTCAAGGAGCGCCGGCCCGACCAGTTCGTGCTGCTCACGCGCTTTGAGCAGTACAGCGCGCGCAGCGAACCGGCCAGCGGCTATGGCGGCAAGCGCGAGGCCCTGATCCCCGAGCTGCGCTTCGTGCCCGTGCCCAATGCCAACACGCGCGTCGAAGGCGCGCTGGCGGGCCAGTACGACTTCGCCGACCTGCTGCCCACCGAGGCGCTGTCGCGGCTCGAGAAGGCCGGTGGCAAGACCGTGCCCATGCTGACGCCGGCCTTCGGTTTTCCCTACCTCGTGCTCAACACCAGGGAAGGCGTGATGGCCGGCCAGCCGCTGCGCCAGGCCGTGCAGACCGCGCTGGGCACAGGCGAGATGCTGGCCGCCGGCTTCGGTGACACGCGCTTCTTCACGGTCGAAGGCAACCACTTCCCCAAGGGCTCGCCGTTCTACAGCGATGCCGGCACCGCGGCCTACAACCAGCGCAACGCGCCCAAGGCCAAGGAAGCGGCCGCCAAGGCCGGCTACAAGGGCGAGCCCATCCGCGTGCTGACGAGCCGGCAGTACGACTTCCACTACAACATGTCGCTGCTGATGGCCGAGCAGCTCAAGCGCGCGGGCTTCAAGGTCGAGCTCAACGTGGTCGACTGGGCCACGCTGGTGCAGCGCCGCAACGACCCCAAGCTCTGGGACATCTACGTGACCCACTCGGGCCAGTTCCCCGAGCCCATGCTGTCGCCGCCGCAGCTCGGCGATGGCGCGCCGGGCTGGTGGGACACGCCGGCCAAGCGCGCCGCGCTGGCGGCCTTCAACACCGAGAGCAACCCCGCCAAGCGCGGCGCACTGTGGGGCAAGGTCCAGCAACTGGTCTACGACGAGGTGCCCTATGTCAACGTGGGCAAGTTCAGCGGCCTGTCGGCGCGCAGCCCCGCGCTGCAGGCCTATGTGCCGGCGACCTGGCCGTTCTTCTGGAACGCAAGGATCAAGTAACCCCCAGGCGCCTGCGGCGCTCCCCCCAAGGGGGCGCACCCAGCGGCCTCGCAGAGCCAGTTCCGCGGGTGCCCTGGCATGGCCTGCTCCGCGGCCTTCGGTTCCGCGGTGATGCCAGCCGCGCAGGACTCTGACAGCGACACATTTCATCGACCGGAAGGAGGCGCCACCGTGCACCGTTTCATCCTCTCCAAGGCCGCCGGCATGCTGGCCGTGCTGGCCATCGTCGCCGTGCTGGTCTTCGTGCTCACGCGCGCGGCCTCGGGCGACCCCGTGGCCGTGCTGCTCGGCGAGCAGGCCACGGCCGCCGACATCGCACGCGTGCAGCAGCAGTACGGGCTGGACCGGCCGCTGCCCGTGCAGTTCGGCTACTGGCTGCGCGAGGTGCTGCAGGGCAACCTGGGCGACTCGATCTTCCTGCAGCGCCCCGTCACGCAGGCGCTGTGGGAGCGCGCCGGCCCCACCACGCTGCTGACCCTGATGGCCGTGGGCATCGCGGCGCTGATCGGCATTCCCTGCGGCATCGTCTCGGCGGTCTGGCGCGGCCGTGCCGTCGACCAGCTGTTCACGGGCATCGCCATGCTGGGCGCCAGCATCCCGAGCTTCTGGCTGGGCATCGTGCTGATCCAGCTGTTCGCCGTCTCGCTGGGCTGGTTCCCGGTCTCGGGCTACGGCGCGCCGGACGCGCCGCTGGCCGAACGCCTGCATGCGCTGGTGCTGCCGGCCACGGTGCTGGGGCTGCTGAACTCGGCGCTCATCATCCGCTTCACGCGCGCCTCCATGCTCGACGTGCTGGGCGAGGACTATGTGCGCACGGCACGCGCCAAGGGTCTGGGCGAAGGCGTGGTCGTGCTCAAGCACGCGCTGCGCAATGCGCTCGTGCCCATCGTGACCGTGGTGGGCCTGACCATGGCGCTCATGGTCGGCGGCGCGGTCGTCACCGAGACCGTGTTCGGCCTGCCCGGCGTCGGCAACCTGGTCGTGGGCGCCGTGCTGCGGCGCGACTACCCCGTGATCCAGGGCGCGCTGCTGGTCATCGCGGCCATCTATGTGTTCATCAACTTCGCGATCGACATGCTCTACGCGGTCGTCGATCCCCGGGTCAAGGTATGAAGCTCCCTCCCCTGCTCCAGCAGCTGGTGCGCCGGCGCATCGTGCTGCTCTCGGCCCTCGTGCTGCTCGTGATCGTGGTGCTCGCGCTGGGTGCCCCGCTGTTCGCCAGCGCCGATCCCAACGACACGGCCATGCTGGACCGCCTGAAGGCGCCCAGCGCCCAGCACCTGATGGGCACGGACGAGCTCGGCCGCGACCTGTATGCGCGCATCGTGCATGGCGCGCGCTACTCGCTGACCATCGCCGGCCTCACGGCGGCCGGCTCCATCCTCGCCGGCACGCTGCTGGGCCTCGTGGCCGGCTTCTTCCGCCGGCTGGACGCACCGCTCATGCGCGTGGTGGACGCCATGATGTCCTTCCCCGACATCCTGCTCGCGATCGCGCTCGTGGCCATCCTCGGCCCCTCGCTGAGCAACGTGGTGCTGGCCCTGGTGCTGGTCTACACGCCGCGCGTGGCACGCGTGGTGCGCGCCTCCACGCTGGTCGTGCGCGAGCTGCTGTTCGTCGAGGCCGCGCGCGCCATCGGCGCGCGCACGCCGCACATCCTGTGGCACCACGTGCTGCCCAACCTGCTCTCGCCCATCCTCGTGCAGGCCTCGTTCATCTTCGCCTACGCCATCCTGGCCGAGGCCGGGCTGTCCTTCCTGGGCGTGGGCATGCCGCCCGAGATCCCGACCTGGGGCACCATGGTCGCGGGCAGCCAGCAGTACGCGGACCGCGCGTTCTGGGTCGTGCTGTTCCCTGGCCTGGCCATCATCCTGACCGCGCTCTCGCTGCAACTGCTGGGCGACGGCGTGCGCGACGCGCTCGATCCCAAACTCAAGAAGGCAGCATGAAATGAAACAGCCCCCACGCGCATCGCTTCGCCCACGGCTTCTCGGATCGCTGCCCCACCACCGCGTGGGAGGGGCGCTTCAGCACCTTCGGGCGGCCGGGCGGCACTGACATGGACGCGACCTCCACCCTGGAGCGGCCCGTGGCCACCTCCGCCGCTTCCGCCGCCTCTACCGCCGGCGCCGCCCTCGCCGCCTCCCCGCTGGTCCTGCCCGAGGGCCGCGTGCTGGCTGTGGACGGCCTGTCCGTGCGCTTTCGCGGCCCGCAGGGCCAGCCGGTCGCTGTCGTGCGCGCTCTGGACTTCGCGGTCGAGCGCGGCCAGACGCTGGCCATCGTGGGCGAATCGGGTTCGGGCAAGTCCGTCACCTCGCTCGCGCTCATGCGGCTCATCGAGCAAGGCGGCGGCGGCATCGACGCCAACAGCGTGCTGCTGCGCCGGCGCAATGGCCAGGTGCTGGACCTGGCGCGGGCTTCGGCCGCGCAGATGCGCGCGGTGCGCGGCGCCGACATCGCGATGATCTTCCAGGAGCCCATGACCTCGCTGAACCCCGTGTTCACGGTGGGCGAGCAGATCGCCGAATCGGTGCGCGTGCACCAGCGCATGGACCGCGGCGCCGCGCTGGCCGAGGCGCTGCGCATGCTGGAGCTCGTGCGCATCCCCGAAGCCCGCAACGTGCTGGGCCGCTACCCGCACCAGCTCTCGGGCGGCATGCGCCAGCGCGTGATGATCGCGATGGCGCTGTGCTGCAAGCCGCAGCTGCTGATCGCCGACGAGCCCACGACCGCGCTGGACGTGACCATCCAGGCGCAGATCCTGCAGCTCATGCGCCAGCTGCAGCAGGAGATGCAGATGGGCGTGATCTTCATCACGCACGACATGGGCGTGGTGGCCGAGGTGGCCGACCGCGTGCTCGTGATGTTCCGCGGCGACCGGGTCGAGGAAGGCACCACCGACGACGTGTTCGCGCGCCCGAAGCATGCCTACACGCGCGCGCTGCTGTCGGCCGTGCCGCGCCTGGGCGCCATGCAGGGCAGCGAGCTGCCCCGGCCCTTCGACCTGCTGCGCGTGGACGGCGCCGCGCCGGCTGCGGCGGACGCCGCGATCGACCCAAGCGACACGAGCGACACCCGGAGCGCGGGCGCCGCGCCGCTGCTGCGCGTGAAGAACCTGGTCACGCGCTTCGACGTCAAGGCCGGCCTGTTCGGCAAGACCCGGCGCCGCGTGCACGCGGTCGAACAGGTCAGCTTCGACCTGCACCCGGGCGAGACGCTGGCGCTGGTCGGCGAATCGGGCTGCGGCAAGTCCACGACGGGGCGCTCGCTGCTGCGGCTCGTGGACTGCCAGGGCGGCGCCATCGAGTATGGCGGGCGCAACATCCTGGACCTGCCCACCAACGCCGTGCAGGCGCTGCGCCGCGACATCCAGTTCATCTTCCAGGACCCCTTCGCCTCGCTGAACCCGCGCAAGACCGTGGGCTTCTCGCTGCGCGAACCGCTGCTGGTGCACAAGGTGGCCGGTGGCAGCGCGGCCGAGGCGCGCGTGCAGTGGCTGCTGCACAAGGTCGGCCTGCCGCCCGAGGCCGCCGCGCGCTACCCGCACGAGTTCTCGGGCGGGCAGCGCCAGCGCATCGCCATCGCGCGCGCACTCGCGCTGGAGCCCAAGCTCATCGTGGCCGACGAGTCGGTCTCGGCGCTGGACGTCTCGATCCAGGCCCAGATCGTCAACCTCATGATGCAGCTGCAGCGCGAGATGGGCGTGGCCATCCTGTTCATCTCGCACGACATGGCCGTCGTCGAACGCATCAGCCACCGCGTGGCCGTGATGTTCCTGGGCCAGATCGTGGAGATCGGGCCGCGCCGCGCCGTGTTCGAGAACCCGCAGCATGCCTACACGCGCAAGCTCATGGCCGCCGTGCCGATCGCCGACCCGGCGCGCCGCCACGGCGGCCGCGCGCTCATCGAAGGCGACATCCCGAGTCCCATCCGCGCCGTGGGCGACGAGCCCGTGCTGCAGCCGCTGGTACAAGTCGGCCCCGGCCATTTCGTCGCCCGGCACCCGATCGCCGGCATCTACTGAACCCACCACCATGCAACACGAACTCCTGGACCCCGTGCTGGACGCCAGCTACAAGGGCTACCCGCGCACGCAGCCCGCGCGCGCGCGCAGCACCGTCGGCCAGGCCGGCTGGAACGTGCTGGCCGGCGACCTGCCGCTGCCGATCGCGCTGGTGCGGCGCGAAGCACTCACCCACAACCTGGCCTGGATGCAGAACTACGCGCGCAGCCAGGGCGTGGACATGGCGCCGCATGGCAAGACCACCATGTCGCCGCAGCTGTTCGCGCGCCAGCTCGACGCGGGCGCCTGGGGCATCACCTTCGCGACCGTGGCGCAGCTGGCCATCGGCGTGGCGGCCGGCGCGCGCCGCACGCTGATCGCCAACCAGGTCGTGGCCGACGAGGACCTGGCCGGCATCCGTGGCCTGCTGCAGGCCCATGCCGGCCTGCGCGTGGTCTTCCTCGTCGACTCGCTGGCCCAGCTCGCGCTGATCGAGGACTGGCACGCGCGCCAGGGCGGCGGCGCGCCGTTCGAGGTGATGCTGGAGATCGGCGTGGACGGCGGCCGCACGGGCTGCCGCACGCACGACGAGGCGCTCGCGCTGGCGCAGCGGCTGCGCGCCAGCCCGGCCGCGCAGCTGGTCGGCATCGAGTGCTACGAGGGCCAGGGCGCCACTGGCCAGAGCGGCCCGGACGCGGCCTACGCCAGCGCCCTCATGGACCGCGTGGAGGCCGTGGCCCGCGCCTGTGTGGCGCAGGAGCTGTTCGAGGCCGACGAGTTGCTGTTCTCGGCCGGCGGCTCGGCCATCTTTGACCTCGTGGCCGGCCGGCTGCGGCCCGCGCTGGGCCGGCCCGTGCGCGGCCTGCTGCGTTCGGGCTGCTACGTGACGCACGACCATGGCTTTTACACACGCATGGTCAAGGCCGTGAACCAGCGCCTGGGATGCGACTGCGGCGAAGGCCTGCGGCCCGCACTCGAAGTCTGGGCCACCGTGCAGTCGCGCCCCGAGCCGCGGCTGGCCATCGTGGCGGTGGGCCGGCGCGACATCTCCTTCGATCTCTCGCTGCCCGTGCCGATCGCGCGCGCCGCGCGCGGCAGCCTCGCGCCGCAGGGCGTGCCGGCCAGCTGGGCCATCACGGCGCTCAACGACCAGCATGCCTACCTGCGCTGGGACGCGGCCGACGACGCGCTGGCGCCCGCGGTGGGCGAGCGCATCGGCCTGGGCATATCGCACCCCTGCACCACCTTCGACAAGTGGCGCTGGATGCCGGTGGTGGACGAGCGCCTGAACGTGGTCGATGCGATCACCACCAATTTTTAGTCCCATGCCCGACAACCTGCTGCAGAAAATGGCCGCGCTGCGGGCCAACGCGCCCGCCACGCGGCGCGCCATCCTCGACCTGATCCTGGAAGACCCCGAGCGCGCGCTCGAAGAGAGTTTCGAATCCCTGGCCGAGCGCTCGCACAGCTCGGTGCCCACCATCATGCGCACCTGCCGCGACCTGGGCTACGCGGGCCTGCGCGAATTCAAGCTCGCGCTGGCCCAGGCCCTGGCCTGGGGCGGCTCGCCGCTGCACCGCAGCGTGAGCATCGGCGACACGGCCGACGATGTGGCGGCCAAGATCGTGCGCAGCGCCTCGGCCTCGGTGCAGAGCGTGCGCGCGCAGCTGGACATGCGGGTCGTCGAGGCCACGGCCGCCGCACTCGCGGCGGCGCCGCACATCGACATCTACGGCGCCGGCGCCACCTCCTGGTTCATGGCCAGCGACCTGCAGGCGCGGCTGTTCCGGCTGGGCCTGTCGGTCAACGCCTGGGCCGACTACCACCTGCAGCAGGTCGCGGCCGGCGCGCACGGGCCGGGCTCGGTCGTCGTGGCCTTCTCGCACGTGGGCGGCATGCCCTCGCTGCTGGACAGCGTGGACGTGGCGCGCGCGCAGGGCGCCGTGACGGTGGCCATCACGCGGCCCGGCTCGCCGCTGGCCGCGCGCGCGGACCTGCTGCTGGCGCTGGACGTGCCCGAGGACGCCGTCATGCGCGTGGGCATCGACGCCTACCTCGCGCACCTGACCGTCATCGAGATCCTGTCGGTGCTCGTCGCGCAGCGCCTGGGCGAGCCGGCCCTGGCCCGGTTGCGCCGCGTGCGCGCCGCGCTGCAGCGCCAGGGCATCGACGTGCAGGGCTACCCGCTGCCGGTCTGGGATACGGAGTCCGCGGCGTCCACGGTTTCCGCCCAGCCTGCGGAGAAGTCGCCATGAACAGCCTGCTCGAAGGCGGCCTCGTCGTCGACGGCAGCGGCGCGCCCGGCTGGACGGGCGATGTGCTGCTCGAAGGCGGGCGCATCGCCGCACTGGGGCCGCAGCTGCGCCAGCAGCTGCCTGCGGGCATGGCCGTGGCCGATCTGCAGCTGCTGGACTGCCGCGGCAAGGTCGTCGCACCGGGCTTCATCGACGTGCACACGCACGACGACGCCGCCGTGCTGCGCACGCCCGAGTACCTGCCCAAGCTCTCGCAGGGCATCACCACGGTCATCACGGGCAACTGCGGCATCTCGCTGGCGCCCTACCGCTGCACGCGTGCGCAGCCGCCCCTGACCCTGCTGGGCGACGACGCCTTCCGCTACGCGAGCATGGCGGCCTACCGCGCGGCCGTGGCCGAGGCCAAGCCCGCGCTCAACGTGGCCGCGCTGGTCGGCCACACCACGCTGCGCTTCGCGGCCATGGACGACCTGGGCCGCGCGGCCACGGCGCCCGAGCGCGTGCAGATGGCCGCGCTGCTGCAGGAGTGCATGGACGCCGGCGCGCTGGGCCTGTCCTCGGGCCTGTTCTACGAGGAGGCCTTCGCGGCGCCGGCCGACGAGGTCACCGACCTGGCCCGCGTGGCCGCGCGCGCGGGCGGCGTCTACGCCACGCACCTGCGCAGCGAGATGCAGACCATCCTGGAGGCCATCCACGAGGCCGGCGACTGTGCGTTCGAGGCCGGGCTGCCGCTCGTGGTCTCGCACCACAAGTGCGCCGGCCCCGCCAACTGGGGCCGCACGCGCGAGACGCTGCCGCTGATCGACCGGCTCGCGCAGCGCCAGGACATCGCCATGGACGTCTACCCCTACGTGGCCGGCTCCACCGTGCTGCGCGAGGACCTCGTGGACGGCCAGATCGAGGTCATGCTGACCTGGAGCGACCCGCATCCGGGCCTGGGCGGCCGCATGCTGGCCGACATCGCGGCCGAATGGGGCGTGGACCAGAAGACCGCCTGCCGCCGGCTGCAGCCCGGCGGCGCCTGCTACTTCCAGATGCACGAGGACGATGT
>DATKFT010000232.1:0-4687 GCA_035544335.1 Pseudorhodoferax sp. | reverse complement strand
GGTGCGCGACCTGGCGCGCCGCCACGGCCTGAGCACGCAGACGGTCGCCGACGCGTACTCCCAGCTCGTGGCCGCCGGGCTCGTGGTCGCGCGGCGCGGGGCCGGCTACTACGTGGCCGAGCCGCGCGCCGGCGTGCCGGCCAGCGGCGGCTTTCGCGCGAGCGAGCAGCTCGACCCGCGTCGCCTGCGGCGCGAGGTGCGGCCCGAGCGCCAGGAGGTCGTGCGCCTGGGCGCGGGCATGTCGGCCGAATGGCAGGACCAGACCGAGATCGACACGGTCTGGCGCCGGCACCTGCGCAACGCGCTGAGCACCTTCAGCGACTACGACGGCACGCGCGGCTACGAGCCGTTGCGCGTCGCGATCGCGCATGCGCTCGGCACCATCGGCATCCAGGTGCCGGCCGCCAACACCTTGCTGACCAGCGGCGCGACGCAGGCGATCGACCTCGTGGTCCGGCTGCTCGTCAAGCCCGGCGACACGGTGCTGGTCGACGACCCGGGCTACTTCCAGACGCAGTGGGCGCTCAAGGCGCAGGGTGCGCGCGTGCTCGGTGTGCCGCGCACGCCGCAGGGGCCGGACCTGGACGCGTTCGAGCGCCTGTGCCAGGAGGCGCAGCCGCGGCTGTTCTTCACGCAGAGCGCGCTGCAGAACCCGACGGGCTCGGCGCTGTCGCTCGCGACGGCCCATGCGCTGCTGCGCAGCGCCGAACGCCACGGCATGCTGATCGTGGAAGACGATGTGTCGGGCGACCTGGCGCCCGAGCACCTGCCGCGCCTGGCCATGCTGGACCGGCTGGACCGCGTGATCTACGTGGGCAGTTTTTCCAAGACGCTCACGCCCAGCCTGCGCGTGGGCTATCTCGCGACCAACCGCACGCAGCTGCTCGAGGAGCTCACGCAGATCAAGCTCGTGAGCACCTTCGTGAGCTGCGCGCCCAACGAATCGCTGGTCCATGCCCTCATGGAGGGCGGGCATTTCGCGCGCCACGTGCGGCGCCAGCGCCAGCGCCTGCACGAGCGCGCGCACCAGGTGCTGCCGCGCCTGGTGCGCATGGGTTTCGAGCCCGATCCAGCGTATCCCTACCTGGGCGGCACCTTCGTCTGGGTGCGCCACCGCGCCCATGCCGATGCGCTGGTGCTGGCCGACCAGGCCGCGGAAGCCGGCATCCTGCTCGCACCGGGCTGTGCCTTCCGGCCCGACCACCAGAGCAGCCCCCATCTGCGCTTCGCGCTGCCCTTGTGCACGCCGACGGCACTCGACGCGCTGGCCCAGCTGCTGGCCGGCCAGGGCTGACGACGCGGCCTCAGGTGGCCAGGGAGGCCGCGCAGGGCGCGGTGGCCGTGCCGGCGCCCCAGCCCGGTGGCAGGGCATGCAGCACGGCGCGCGCATCGAGTGATCGGATCGAGACCGCCGGATCGGCCGGGATGCGGCCGCGCGCGAGCAGGGCTTCGTAGCGCAATGCGCTCACGCGCAGGAACGAGGCGAAGTTGCCGATCTCACCGCGCGCGGCGACCAGTTCGTCGTAGAGCCGTTCGATGAGCTGCGCGACCTGCATGCCGTCGCGCTGCGCGATCTCGCCGAGGACCTGCCAGAACAGGTTCTCGAGCCGGATGCTCGTGACCACGCCATGCAGGCGCACCGAGCGCGTGCGGCTCTCGTAGCTCTGGGGTTCGGCGCTGATGAAGATCTCGCACATGGACCTGCTCCTGCCTGGATCGGACGACGGTGGCAGGACTGTAGCAAGCCGCCGGCCGCTGCGCCGCTGTGCCGCTACGCCGCAATATGGCGCGTCAGCTGATGCGCGTGCCCAGCACGGCCAGGAACTGCGCGATCCAGGCCGGGTGCGCAGGCCAGGCCGGGGCCGTGACCAGCTTGCCGTCGGTGACGGCCTGGTCGATCGCGATGCCCATGTACTCCGCGCCGGCCAGCTCGACCTCGACCTGGCAGGCAGGGTAGGCGCTGACGCGGCGGCCCTTGATGAGGCCGGTGGCGGCCAGCAGCTGCGCGCCATGGCAGACCGCGGCCACGGGCTTGTCGGCCGCCAGGAAATGCCGCGTGATCTCGACCACCCGGCTGTTCATGCGCAGGTACTCGGGCGCGCGTCCGCCCGGGATCAGCAGCGCGTCGTACTGTTCGGGCCGCACCTCGGCGAAGCTGGCGTTGAGCGTGAAGCGGTGGCCGGGCTTTTCGCTGTAGGTCTGGGCACCTTCGAAGTCGTGGATCGCGGTCATGATCCAGTCGCCGGCCTTCTTGTCGGGCGCCACCGCATGGACCGTGTGGCCCACGGCCTGCAGCGCCTGGAACGGCACCATGGTTTCGTAGTCTTCGGCGTAGTCGCCGCACAGCATCAGGATCTTGCAGGGCATGGAGTCTCCTTGGGGCCATCGCCGGCAGCGTCTGGCCGGGCGCGTTTTCATTGTGGGCTCGGGGGCTGCGCGCGTGGTAGCAGCCCGTTGTGATCGGCGCCGGCCCTGCGCCCACACGCCGCCCGGCCGCCATGGCCTGGCTCAGTGCTGGCGCAGCACGGGCATCAACTCCTTGCCGATGCGCCGTGTGAGCTCGTCGTAGGAGATCGGCGGGCCGGGCCGCACCTTGGGTGCGTTGTGCTGCCAATGGGCCCAGCTCTTGCCGGTATGGGGGTCGTACACCAGCTTGAACAGCTCGGTCGGCACGGCCACGCCCCGGGGCCCGATGGACCGGTAGTCCCGCGTGTAGGCCGGCCCCGTGATCACGTACACGTCGCCCTGCGCACGCATCACGTACTTGCGCGTGTCCTGCTCGATCTTGGACCAGGCGCCGCTGTTGTGGGCCGGGTCCTGCGGGACCATGTTGGCCAGCGAAAAGCTCTGCGCCATGGCCGTGGCCGTCGGCATGTCGCCGGCCGGCGCCATGTGGCCGCGCGCGTAGCCGGAGCCGCGGTAGTCGTCCAGCTCGGCCCGTTCACCGCGCGGCAGGCGGGCGTCCGCGAAGAAGCGGTTGCTGCGCGCCACCCCCTGGGCCTGCTGCAGGCTTTGGCGGTTCAGCCGTTCGGCAACATAGACGGGCGAGCGGGTGTTGCCCGAGTGCAGGAGCGCGAACGCGTCAAAGCACAGTTCGCGCAGCTTGGGGGCGCGGGGCTGGACGGGCGGCAGCCCGCCCGCGAAGTGCTGGCGGCAGCCCTGGAAGCCGGCTGCAGCCGACACGGCCGGGGTGGTCGGAGCAACCGGTGCGGACGGGGCCGACGATGCAGGGGCCTGTCGCGCGGATGGCGTGGCGCCGGGGCGGGTTTCGCAGCTGGTCGCCTGCAGGCCCAGCAGCAGGGCGCCCAGGCTCAGGGCGATGAAGCGGGCTTGTGGTCGGGGGCGGTGATTTGGTTTTGCTGGCGCACGTCTGCGCGTTGGCGGTCTCTTCGGCACTGGCGCGTCAGCTCTCGGTCTCTGTCATGCAGCGGGCATTCTCGCGGATGCCTGGCGCCCGCAACGGCAGCGGCAGGGCCTCTGCTGGGGCGAGCGCGGGGCAGGCGGTTTTCTCCGGGCGCCATGCCGTTGCCTCTTTTTTGGGCGGGGTGTCGCAGGCCGCACCAGGACTCGCTTTGCGCAGATGCCCAGCCGGTTGTCCACAGCCTTGCCCACGGCCGGCGTGGACAGCCGCAGCGCGCCGATAGACTGCCGCCATGACCCTGCAGTCCCTTTCGGCCGATGCGCTGGCCGCACCGGCGGCGGCGGTGCGCGCCGCGGCGGCCCAGGCCCCGCGTGCGGCCCATGTGGCCCACGTGGCCCGCATCAACCGCGTGCTGGACCACATCGACCAGCACCTGGGCGAGACGCTGGACCTGCAGGCCCTGGCCGCGCTGGCCCATTTCTCGCCCTGGCATTTCCACCGCGTGTTCCAGGCCCTGACCGGCGAGACACTGGCGGACTGTGTGCGCCGCCGGCGCCTGGAGGCTGCGGCGCAGCGTTTGCTGCAGTCGCCACGCCGGACCGCGCTGGCGGTGGCGCTGGAGCTGGGTTTCGCGTCGGCCGAGGTGTTCAGCCGCGCCTTCAAGGCCCACTTCGGGCACACGCCCACGGCCTGGCGCCAGGGCGGCTGGCGCGACTGGATGGAGACGCGGCGCGTGCATCTGCGCAAGATTCATCAAGACCAGCGCAAGGCGCATCAAGCCGTGCTCGCAGGCTTCCGACAAGATCCGGCGCACTGGCCCCAGGGGCCGGTTTCCCTCTCGTTGACGGCCATCTCCATGCCCATTGAATTCAAGACCCTGCCCACCTTCCGCCTGGCCTATCTGCGCCACACCGGTCCCTACGGACATTCCGACATCACGCGCACCTGGGAGCGCTTCGGCGCCTGGTGCGCCGAGAACGGTCTGATGCGGCCGCGCCGCAGGATGCTGGGCATTGCGCTGGACAACCCCATGATCACGCGTGCGGACCAGTGCCGCTACGACGCCTGCGTCGAGGTGGGCGACGACTTCCAGCCCCGCGGCGACATCGGCGTGCAGGTGCTGGCCGCGCGCCACTATGCCTGCAACCGCTTCGTGGGCACGGGCGCCGACGTGCCCGCGGCCTGGGAGCGCCTGCTGGCCAGCCTGCCGGCCCGGGGCTGGCAGGCGGACCATGCGCCCGCCGTGGAGTACTACGCCGAAGACTTCGTGATGGACCCCGAGACGGGCGTCTTCAACTTCGAGCTGTGCCTGCCCGTGCGCGCGGA
>DATKFT010000231.1:0-4885 GCA_035544335.1 Pseudorhodoferax sp. | reverse complement strand
AGCCTCGCGCAGATCGGCGAGTTCTCGTTCATCCTCGTGGGCCTGGGGGCTTCGCTGGGCCTGTTGCCGCCCGAGGGCCAGAGCCTGGTGCTGGCCGGCGCGCTGATCTCGATCGCGCTGAACCCGGCCGCGTTCTACTTCGCCGAGCCCATGCAGCGCTGGATCCTCGCGCGCTCGGCGCTCGCGCGGCGCATGGAGGCGCGCGACGACCCCATGGCCGAGCTGCCCACGCACACCGAGCAGAAGTACCTGGCCCAGCAGGTGGTGCTGGTGGGCTACGGCCGCGTGGGCCGGCGCATCGCGGCGGCCATGCAGGCGCACCACATCCCCTTCGTCGTGGCCGAGCAGAACCGCGAGACCGTGGAGCGCCTGCGCGGCGAGGGCATGGCCGCGGTGTTCGGCGATGCGTCCGAGCCCGCCACGCTGATCCAGGCCCACATCGCGCGCGCACGCATGCTGGTCATCGCCACGCCCGATTCGCTGAACGTGCGCCAGATGATCAGCGTGGCGCGCACGCTGAACCCGCAGATCGAGATCGCGGTGCGCACGCACAGCGAGACCGAGGCGCGCCTGCTCAACGAGGAGCAGGCCGGCCGCGTGTTCCTGGGCGAGCAGGAGCTGGCCCAGTCCATGGCCCGCCATGTGGTGGAGCGCACCACGGTGGGCGCGGCCGCGCACTGATTCAGCGCTGGGTGCTGGTGCGCAGCCGGTTCACGTCGAACTCGCTGACCGCCGAGGCGCTGTTGCCCCAGGCGCCGCGCACATAGGTCAGCACGGCGGCGATCTCGCGGTCCGACAGCGCCAGCACGAAGGGCGGCATGCCGTAGGGGCGCGGGTTGCCGGCCGTGGCCGGCGCGAAGCCGCCATGCAGCACCACCTGCACGAGGTTGGCGGTCGCGTCCATGGTCACGCCGCGGCTGCCGGCCAGCGGCGGGTACACGCCGCCCGCGCCTTCGCCCTGCGCGCCATGGCATTGCGCGCACTGGTTCTCGTAGAGCTGCTGGCCCAGCGTGGCGACGTCCTTGGTCGGCGCCACGCGCGCGGGCGGTGCCGGCGTGGGCTGCTGCGGCAGCGCTTGCAGGAAATGCGCCATGGCGTCGAGGTCCGTGGGCGTCAGGTGCTGGGTGCTGCGCAGCACCACCTCGGCCATGGGCCCGGTGACCCAGCCGCGCGCAGAGACGCCGGTCTGCAGCAGCGCCACCACGTCGGCGCGCGGCCAGTCGGCCACGCTGGCCTCGTGGGCCGCCGTGAGCGATGGCGCATACCAGTTCTGCATCGGGATCAGGCCGCCGGACAGCGGCAGCCGCTCGTCGCTGGCGCCCCAGGCGTTGCGCGTGGTGTGGCAGGCCACGCAGTGGCCCAGGCCGCGCACGAGGTAGGCGCCGCGGTTCCATTCGGCGGTCTGCGCCGGGTCGTTCCGGTACTCGCCGGGGCGGAAGTACAGCGCGCGCCAGACGGCCAGCGCGGCCTGCTGGTTGTAGGGCCAGCGCAGTTCGTGGGCGCGGTTGGGCTGGTCCACGGCCGGCAGGCTGCGCAGGTAGGCGAACAGCGCGTCGGAGTCGGCCCGCGTGACCTCGGTGAAGCTGGTGTACGGGAAGGCCGGCACCAAGAGGCGCCCGTCGCGCGAGCGGCCGTGGTGCAGCGCGCGCCAGAACGTGGTCGCGTTCCAGGCGCCCAGGCCGTGCGTGGGATCGGGCGTGAGGTTGCTGCCGTAGACCGTGCCGAAGGGCGTGGGGATGGCGGTGCCGCCGGCGTACTCGGCGCCGCCGCGGCTGGTGTGGCAGGCCGCGCAGTTGCCGGCCTTGGCCAGGTAGGCGCCGCGCGCGACCTGCGCGGGCGTGGCCGGCACATCGGGCTGTGCGGTGGCCAGGTCGGGCTCGCCGCGCACGTTGAGCCACCAGACCAGGGCGGCCGTGGCGACCAGCAGCAGCGCCAGCACGGACAGGGCTTGCAGCAGGCGGCGCATCACTTGGCACCTCCGAGCTCGGGTGCGCTGCCGCAGGCCAGCGGGTTGCCCGCCGGGGCCTGGGCCACGGCCTTGGCCTCGAGCGGCACGGGCTGCGAGGCGAGCCAGCCCGACACGGCGGCCACGTCGGCATCGGGCAGGCGCTCCACCACGTGCGCCATGCAGTCCGGCGCCTGCGCGCGGCGCTGGCCCGTTTTCCAGGCACCGAGCTGGCTGTTCAGGTAGTCGCGCGGCAGGCCCAGCAGGCCCGGCACGTTGGGCGCCACGCCCGTCATGGCCGCGCCATGGCATTGCACGCAGGCCGGCAGGCCGCGTGCGGCGTCGCCATGCTGCACGAGCTGGCGGCCGCGCTCGATCAGCGCGGCCGGCGCGTTGACCGGGGCCGGCGCAGGATAGGGCACCTCCTGGGCCGCGAAGTACTCGGCGATCTCGCGCAGGTACTCGTCGCTGAGCCGGTCCACCATCTGCGTCATGAGCCCGTAGTGGCGGCGGCCATCGCGGAAGTTCAGCAGCTGGTGGTACAGGTAGCCGGCGGGCTTGCCGGCCAGGCGCGGGTAGTAGCCGTCGGGGCCGGCACGGCCCGAGGGGCCATGGCAGGCGGTGCAGGCCACCATGCGCTGGGCCATGCTGTCCTGCACGGTGGGCGGCGCGGCCTGCGCAGCACCGGCGAAGAGCGCGAGGGGCAGGGCGAGGGCGGAGAAGACTGCGCGCTGGGCGCGCTGGGCAAGGCGGAAGGTCACGGCGGACGATCATGCCCGAAGCCCAGGGACCGCGACAGCATCAGATCGCTGGCGCTGAACCGGAGCAGATGTCCGTGCAGGGATGTCCCCGTGGCGACGCGGTCGTCTGTTCCGACGATTTTCCGCACGCGTGCAAGCGCGCACAGTGCGGGCCTTGCGATCCACCAATCCAGGAGGCCCATGGCTGGGGCATTGAACGACGAGGAACTGCGCTTTCAGGGCGAGGTGCGCGACTTTCTGGCGCAGGCGCTGACGCCCGCGCTGCGCCAGGCCGGCAGGCGCTGCAGCGGCATCTTCACCGAGTACCAGGACGGCAACCGCTGGCACCGCATCCTCGCCCAGCGCGGCTGGAGCGTGCCGCACTGGCCCGTGGAACACGGCGGCACGGGTTGGACGCCCGTGCAGCACCACATCTTCGCGAGCGAGCTGGCGGCGGCCGACGCGCCGCCGCGCGCGCCCATGGGGCCGGGCATGGTGGCACCCGTCATCATCGCCTTCGGCACGCCCGAACAGCAGCAGCGCTGGCTGCCCGCCATCCGCTCGGGCGAGGACTACTGGTGCCAGGGCTACTCGGAGCCGGGCGCGGGCTCGGACCTGGCCTCGCTGCAATGCCGCGCCGTGCGCGAGGGCGAGCAGTACGTGATCAACGGCACCAAGATCTGGACCACGCACGCGCAGTACGCCAACCGCATGTTCTGCCTGGTGCGCACGGCCACCGGTGGCAAGCCGCAGGCGGGCATCAGCTTCCTGTGCTTTGACATGGACACACCCGGCATCACGGTGCGGCCCATCATCAGCATCTCGGGCGACCACGAACTCAACCAGGTGTTCTTCGACAACGTGCGCGTGCCCGTGTCCGGCCGCATCGGCGAGGAGAACCAGGGCTGGACGATCGCCAAGTACCTCTTGCAGCACGAGCGCGGCGGCAGCTGGGCGCCGCTGCTGCGGGCCCGGCTGCGCCGGCTGCGCCGCGCGTTCGCCGGGTCCCATGCGCAGGGCGCCGAGGCCGAGCAGCTGGCCCTGCAGCTGGCCGAGCTGGACTGCAGCATCGACGCCATGGAGGCCATGGACATGGCGGCGCTGCGCGCGCAGATGCGCGGCGAGCCGCGCGGCATCGGCCCGTCCATCGGCAAGACCCTGGGCACCGAGCTGCGCCAGCGCCTGGACGAGGTGGGCGTGGAGATCGCCGCGCAGTACGCGGCCGTGGGCCTGCCGCTGGACGACCGGCTGGACGGCCCGCTGCCGCTGCCCGAAGAGGCCGTCTACGCGATGTCGGCCTACCTCAACGACCGCGCGGCCTCGATCTATGCCGGCGCCAACGAGGTGCAACGCAACCTCATCGCAGCCCACCTCCTTGCGAATTGAGATGAAACACCCCCGTTTGGATGTCGAAGGGCGTGTAGAAATCCCATCCCCCCTCCAGGGGGCGCCGCGAGCGCCCGGGCAGAGCCCGTTGCGCCGCGTCTGCCGGCATGGCCTGCTCCGCGGCCTTCGGCGCAGCGGCTTGCGTGCCGGTTTCGTGTTCTGCGGCTGGCGCGCCAGCGTCTTGGAAAACTGATATGGCGAATGAAGACACCCTGGCCATGCTGCAGGACAGCCTGGCCCGTTACCTGGAAGACTGCCACGGCTTCGAGGCGCGCCTGGCTGCGCTGCGCGAAGCCGAGACCGCGCCGCCGCCGTTCTGGCAGGGCCTGGCGCGCGAGCTTGACCTGCTGCGCGCTGCGTGGCCCGAGGAGCAGGGCGGCCTGGGCCTGGGCCTGGCCGCGCACCTGGCCGTCATGGAGACGCTGGGCGCTGCGCTGGCGGCCCAGCCCTACCTGGCGACCATGGTGCTGGGCGCGGGCCTGCTGCAGCGCCATCCCGGTGCCGCTGCCGATGCGCTGCTGGCCCAGGTGGGCCAGGGCCGCGCCGTGCTGGCCTTCGCGCACGGCGAGCCCGACAGCCGGCACAGCCGCCACCAGGTGCGCACGCAGCTGCAGCGCGAAGGCGAGGGCTGGCGCCTGGACGGGCGCAAGGCCGTGGTCCACGCCGGGCCCTGGGCCAGCCACTTCATCGTGAGCGCACGCAGTGCAGGCGCGGCCGACGCGCCCGATGCCGCAGAGGGCCTGTCGCTGCTGCTGGTGCCGCGCGACACGCCGGGCCTCAGCCTGCGCGCCTATCCGCTGCGCGACGGCGACCG
>DATKFT010000230.1:0-4252 GCA_035544335.1 Pseudorhodoferax sp. | reverse complement strand
GCACGCAGCCGCGGCGCGTTGTCGAACAGGGCCGGCGGCAGCGGCGCGCGCACGACGATGTAGTGCGCCTCATGCGCCATCGCGCAGAGCGTGGCGGCGTCGGTGGCGGGCGCGAGCTGCAGCGTGAACTGCGCGCGCAGTTCCGCGGCCACGGCCGGATCTATCGGGTTGGTCAGCAGGACCAGGGGGTGTTCCACAGCGAGCTCCAAGGGCAGGTCGTCATCCGCGGCGCCGCGCACCGCGCACGCAAAGGCGTGGCTTCAGGTCGAGCGGGGATCGAGTTGCGCGGTCCAGTAGCGGTCGGCGTTGCGCAGATGCACGTTCATCGCATCCTGCGCGCGGGCCACGTCGCCCAGGGCCACGGCCTCGCGCAGCGCCTGGTGTTGCGCGTGCGAACGGCGCGCGTTGACCGGGTCGGCGAAGTAGCGCTCGCGGCGTGCGCGCGAGGCCAGCCAGAAGGAATGGGCCGCGCGCTGGATGAGCTTGTTGCCGCTGGCCGTGCACAGCGCCAGATGGAAATCGGCGTCCTGTTCGGCCAGCGACAGCCCTGCCGCCAGGCGCTCGTCGCAGCTGCGCAGCACGGCGTCGATGCGGGCCAGGTCGGCCTCGGTGCGGCGCTGGCAGGCCAGCGCGACGGCCTGCAGCTCCAGCATGGAGCGGAACTCGTTGAGATCCTTGACCTCCGAGCCCGACATCGGCAGGCCCAGGTCGGCCTGCAGCGCCAGCATGTCGACCGAGGACTCGTGCGCCACGTCGCGCAGGTAGATGCCCGACTGCGGCCGGCGCTCGATCACGCGCATGGCTTCCAGCGCCGAGAGCACCTCGCGCAGGATGCCGCGGCTGACCTGGAAGCGCTCGGCCAGCTCGCGCTCGGACGGGATGCGCTCGCCGGGCGCATAGCCGCGCTCGCGGATGAATGGAAGGATGCGGGCCAGCACGTGGCTGGCGTCCAGGGTGGGTGTGCTCATAGTGGTCGACGAATCTGGTTAAGCCAAAGTGGTTAAGCCAAACTGGTTTAACCAATTTTGCGGCGGCCACGCGCAAGCCGTTCCCGGGGTTTACCCGGGTCACGACACCGCTGTGTTCAGGCGGGGATGAACAGCGCCGGGTCCACCATGGCCCGGTTCAGCATGACCGACCAGTGCAGGTGCGGCCCGGTCACGCGGCCCGTCGCGCCCACGGCGCAGAAGGCATCGCCCGCGCGCAGCCGGTCGCCGGGCTGGACGTCCATCGCGCTGAGGTGGCAGTACATGGACAGCAGGCCGGCACCATGGTCCAGCCAGACCGTGCCGCCGTTGAAGAAGTAGTCGCCGACGTCGATCACGCGGCCGTCCAGCGGTGCGCGCACGGGCGTGCCCGTGGCCGCCGCGATGTCCATGCCGCTGTGCGGGTTGCGCGCCTGGCCATTGAACACGCGGCGCAGGCCGAAGGAGCTGGAGCGCCGCCCCGGCACCGGCACCCGCATCTGCAGCCGGGCCGGCACGGGGCCTTCGAAGGTGGCCATGACGCCGGCCAGATGCGCGCGCTCGCGTTCGTAGCGCGCCTGGTCCTCGGGCGACAGATCGACCGTGCGTGGCGGCACCGTCAGGCGTTGTTCGGGGTACTTCTTGGCCGTGATGCGGTAGGGGATCTCGCGCACCGAACCGTCGCTGGCCTGCGCGGTGACCGCGGCCGCGCCGGGCTGGGCCGCCAGCGCGATGCCGACCACGGCCGTCCAGGCGATGGGGTCGCCCACGACCAGCAGCGGTACCTCGCCGGCCAGTGCGCGCGGCCGCTCGGCGGCCGGGCCCAGCGACAGGCGAGCGACACCGCCGGGTACGGCCGCATGGCGTGGCCAGACCGGCGGCGCGGGCGGCGTGGCAGGCTCAGCGGTCTTCTTGGCGGGCGCGGCCTGCAGCGCGGGCCAGGCCAGCAGGCCGGCCGCGCCGAGCAGCGCCTGGCGGCGGTTGGGAGGGGAGACGGGGCGATCGGAATCCATGGGCCGATTGTCGGCCGGGCGCTGTCCGCCGTAGATCCCATACCGAAATCCAGGCCTGTGCTTGGCCGTGGTGGTGCAGGCGCGGTGGCATGGATGCCCCTGGGCCGGCCGCCGTCCCGCGTGAGCACGCCAGGCTGACAGGCAGGCGACAGGTCCACCGCGGACAATGCGCGCCCATGCCCTTGCCCCTTCCCACCGTGCTCGTGACCGGCTTCGAACCCTTCGACGGCGACGCCCTCAACCCCTCCTGGGAGGCCGCGCGCGCGCTGCACGGCTGGCAGGTGGACGGCGCCACGGTGCAGGCCGTGCAGCTGCCCTGCGTGTTCGGCCAGGCGGTCGAGCGGCTGCAGGCCGCGCTGGCCCAGCACCGGCCCGTGCTCGTGGTCGGGCTGGGACTGGCGGCCGGCCGTGCCGAATGGCAGCCCGAGCGCATCGCGATCAACTGCGACGACGCGCGCATCGCCGACAACGCGGGCCAGCAGCCCATCGACACGCCCGTGGTGGCCGGCGCACCCGCGGCCTATTTCTCCACGCTGCCGATCAAGGCCATCGTGCGCGCGCTGCGCGCGGCCGGCCTGCCGGCCTCGGTGTCCAACAGCGCGGGCACCTTCGTCTGCAACCACGTGTTCTATGCGCTCATGCACAGCTTGCGCGGGCAGTCCGGTGCCAGCGGCGTGCGCGGCGGTTTCGTCCACGTGCCCTGCCTGCCCGAGCAGGCGGTGGGCCGGCCCGGCGTGGTGGGCATGGCGCTGGACGCACAGGTGCAAGCCCTGCGCGTGCTGCTGCGCACGGCGCTGGCCGTGCAGACCGACATCGCCGAAGAGGGTGGCCGGCTGCACTGAGAACGAGCGGTCTGCGCGGCACGGTGCCGCTCGGTGCGCGGGCCGGTGGCACGGCGGCCGGCCCTGTGCGTCGGCTCACATGGGCCGCAGCGTGTACAGGCCCACGTCCACGCGGCCGCTGCGAAAGCCGGCCTCGCAGTAGCTGAGGTAGTACTCCCACAGGCGCTTGAACGGCAGATCGAAGCCCTGCGCCGCGATGGCCGGCCAGGCCGCGAGGAAGCGGCGCCGCCATTCGGCCAGCGTGGCCGCATAGCTGTCGCCGAACAGCAGCTCGGTCTGCAGCTGGAGGCCGGCGCGCGCGGCCTGTTCGCGCAACACCGTGGGCGAGGGCAGCATGCCGCCCGGGAAGATGTGGCGCTGGATGAAGTCGGCACCGCGCCGGTAGCCCTCGAAATGCGCATCGGCGATCGTGATGGCCTGCAGCACCACGTGGCCACCCGGCGCAAGCCGCTCGCGCAGCGTGGCGAAGTAGGTGGGCCAGTAGGCCTCGCCCACGGCCTCGACCATCTCGATGGACACGATGCGCTCGTAGCGGCCCTGTACGTCGCGGTAGTCCTGCAGCCGCAGGTCGAGCCGGCTGTCCAGGCCCGCGCGCACGCCGCGTTCGCGCGCGAAGGCCAGCTGCTCGGTGGACAAGGTGAGGCCTGTCACCTGCGCGCCATGCCGGCCGGCCAGCGCGAGCGCCAGCGCGCCCCAGCCGCAGCCGATCTCGAGCACCTGCGCGCCGGGCGGGGCATCGACCAGCGCGAGGATGCGCTCCAGCCGCGCGGCCTGGGCCTGCTCCAGCGTGTCGTCCGCGTGCGTGTACAGCGCACTGGAGTACAGCATGCTGGGGTCCAGCCACTGTGCGTAGAAGGCGTTGCCCAGGTCGTAGTGGAAGGCGATGTTGTCGCGGCTGCCGCGCCGCGTGTTGGCGCGGCGCGCATGGGCCAGCCGGCCCAGCCAGCGCGACCAGCCGCGTCCCTGCAGCGCGCCGCCGGCCTGGCCGTCGTTGGCCGCGCCGAAGCGCAGCAGCGCCACGAGGTCGGGTGTGGACCAGTCGCCGTCGCGCCAGGCGCGTGCCAGGCCCAGGTCGCCCTGGGCCAGCAGCCGCCACAGCGGCCGCCAGCGGTGCAGCACGAGCTGGGCCTGCGGGCCGCTCTGGCGGCCCTGCGCCAGCAGCCGCGTGCCATCGGGCAGCACGAGCGTGAGTTCGCCGCAGGCCAGCTGGGCCAGCACGCGGCGCAGCAGGCGCAGCGGCAGACCTTGTGGCAGCCGGGCGGGATGTCGCGGTGCGGCGGTGGCGCTGGCCAGGGGGTCGGAGCCGAGGTTCATGGTCGGGTATCGGGTGTAGCGGGTGTGTCGCGGATGTCGGGCAGGTCGTGGGAGGCGAAGCTGACGGCCGCGGCCGGGGCGGGCGGGCGGCGGTGCAGCGGCACGCCCTTGCACCACA
>DATKFT010000229.1:0-7917 GCA_035544335.1 Pseudorhodoferax sp. | reverse complement strand
CGCGCCGCCGCGCGCGGGGGAGGGGGATGTAGCCACGGGAAGCCTTCTGGGATGGCGGAACGGAGGCCCGATTGCTGCGATGCAGTATAGGCCGCCGGCATGACCCGATGGCCCGCACGGGATGCGCAGCCGGCTGGCCATAATGGCCGGCTTTGCCCCACTGTTCTTGAAGGAAACCGCATGACCATCCGCACGCCCGCCCTCGTCCTGGCCGCACTGTTCACCTCGGGCGCCTGGGCCCAGGGAACCGCCACCACGGCCGAGGCCGCGGCCAAGGAGCCCGGCGCGCAGACCACGCCGTCCGGCCTCATCTACCGTTCGCTGCAGGACGGCACGGGCGCCAGCCCCGGCGCCAGCGACAAGGTCAAGGTGCACTACCGCGGCACCTTGCTGGACGGCAAGGAGTTCGACAGCTCCTACAAGCGCAACGCGCCGATCGAGTTCCCGCTGAGCGGCGTGATCCCGTGTTGGACCGAGGGCGTGCAGAAGATGAAGGTCGGGGGCAAGGCCAAGCTGACCTGCCCGGCCGCGATCGCCTACGGCAGCCGCGGCGCGGGCGGCGTGATCCCGCCGAACGCCACGCTGCAGTTCGAGGTGGAACTGCTGGGCATCAACGGGCGCTGATCAGGCCAGCCAGGGGCGTTCGGCGAGGTCGCGCGGCCCGCAGGGGCGAGAACGGCTGCGCGCATTGTCGCGGCGCAAGTTCGTCCACACCACCGACGCCGGCCACGCGCGACCGGTCCCCTGCAACGCGCGGGCCAGGCGCTGCAGCCCGGGTTCTCCAACCAGGCCTGGGTGAGCGACACCACGTACATCCGCACGCGCAGCGGCTGGCCGCACCTGGCGGTCGTGACGGGCCTCTACGCCCACACGGTCGTGGGCTGGGTGCACGCAACTATCCGCGCAGTGACGCGCCCGCCTTCCTCGCCTTCGCATTCATCAACACCTCTCGACAAAACGTGTTGGAACGATGGCTCGAGCGCAGCCCGTACGCCAGCGCGTAGCGCCAGGCGCTGTTGGCGCGTCATGGCCTGGTCATCGGGCCTCTGCCGCCAGCGCTTCCAAGGCGCGGGAAAACCCTGTGCAATTCGCTGCGCCATTGTTGGTTGACTGACATTGTCAAAACGCACTGCGTGCCAAACTGACCGCGCGAGTTCCAACCAACGAGAGGAGACGATATGCAGTGTCATGCAGGCTTTCCGCTGCTCCGGTTCGCCCTGTCCGCCTTGGCTGCGGGCGCCCTGCTGGGGTGTGGCGGCAGCGACGACAACGACAACGGCGCGGGCAATGCGTCGGCCACTGCCGAGCAGGCCTGTGCGGCCCTGGCAGGCAAGACGCTCGGTGGCGCCACGGTGGCCGCGGCGGCCACCGTCGCGGCGAGCGGCGCAGCGCCGCTGTACTGCAAGGTCAATGCGACCATTGCACCGCAACTCAACCTGGAGCTGCGACTGCCCCAGCAATGGAACGGCAAGCTCTACTACGGCGGCGGCGGTGGCTACAACGGCGTCATTCCCGACCTCTCGGGCGCCAACCTCAACGCGCTGACACAGGGCTATGCCACGGTGAACAGCGACTCGGGACACCAGGGCAACGGGCTGTCGGCCGACTTCGCGCTCAACGACACCTACGCCGCCAATCTGTTCGGTTCGCTGTCGGTGCCCACCGTGCTGTCGTCCGCCCGCGAAATGGTGCAGACCGCGTACGGCAAGCTGCCTGACCGCTCGTATTACGAGGGTTGCTCCAACGGCGGGCGCGAAGGGCTGATGGCGGCCGAGCGCAATCCCAACATCTTCGACGGCATCATTGCGCGCGCGCCGGCCTACAACTGGGTCGGTTTCATGGGCCAGTTCAACCGCACGGCCAAGGCCTTGTCCGCACCGGGTGGCGGCTTCAGCCCGGCCAAGGTGGCCACGTTGGCGGCGGCCGTGCGCAACGCCTGCGATGCCGGCGACGGCATCGTCGACGGCGTGGTGTCCAACCCGCAGGCCTGCAGCTTCGACCCCGCCGTGCTGCGCTGTGCCGGGGGAGCCGACACGGGCAACGCCTGCCTGTCCGACGCACAGCTCGCGGTCGTCTCCTCGTGGACCTCCACCGCATCGTGGGCCGGCGGCACCTACACCAATGCCGGCTGGGCCCTCACCGGCAACGAAGACGATCCCGGCGCCTGGGCCACCTGGGTCAGCGGCACGCCAAACGTGCAATTCGCGCTGCAGTACCTTTTTCAAGACACGACCGTCAAAAACTACCTGGCGCGCGATCGCACACAGAATTCTCTGGCCTACACCTGGGATTCCAATCTCAACGCTGTCTACGCGCTGGCCGCATTGAACGATGCCACGAACACCGACCTGCGGCCGTTCAAGAACAGCAATGCCAAGCTCATTCTCTGGCACGGTGGCAACGATGCGGCGCTGAGCCACAAAGCGACCACGGCCTTCTACCAGGCGGCTACCGCCGCCGTGGGCGGTTAGGCGGCGATGAACGAATTCGCGCGCTACTACATCGCTCCCGGCGTAAACCACTGCGTGGGCGGCCCGGGTGCGGACGACACCGACCTGCTGGCGGCGCTGGACGCCTGGGTCAGCAACAACACGGCGCCCGGCACGTTGACGGCCAGGAAGGTCGCGGGCGGTGCCACGCAGTTCACGCGTCCGTTGTGCCAGTACCCGCAGTACCCGCGCTACACCGGTCCTGCCAACAACGCAGCGGCCGCGGCGCTGGCCAGCAACTACACCTGCACGTCGCCGTGACGCGCGCAGGCGGTGCCGTGTCCATGGCACCGCGGCATCCGCCCTGCGACCGCCCGATGCCGACGCCCGGTGAACTGTCCGCGTTCTTCGAGCGCTGCAGCTGGCCGCGCGCGCTGACGCAGGCCGAGCGCAGCGTGGCCTTCGAGGCCCTGTACACGCGCTGTCACGAGCCGCACTCTTACGTCTGCCAACGCGACGAAATCGCCGACAGCTGGGTCGGCGTGATGGAGGGCTTCCTGAGCGTGCAGGACACGACGCTGGAGGGAAAACTCATCATGTACACCGGTGTCGCACCGGGTGGCTGGGTTGGCGAGGGCTCGTTGCTGAAGCCTGAACAGCGCAAATACGAAGTCATGGCCACGCGTCACACCGTGACGGTGCATCTGCCGCGCAAGACCTTCGGCTGGCTGCTCGAACACAGCATACCGTTCAACCACTTCATGCTGTCGCACCTCAACGAGCGGCTCGGACAGTTCATCGCGATGGTGAAGTTCGACCGATTGCTGGAGCCCACAGCGCGCGTGGCACGCGGCATCTCCGGCCTGTTCCATCCCGTGCTGTACCCGAACACCGATGCCACCCTCCGCATCAACCAGGAGGAACTGGGTTGGCTGGTCGGCGTATCGCGCCAGCGCGTGAACATGGCGTTGACAGAACTGGAAGCGGCAGGATTGATCAGCCGTGGCTACGGCTACCTGGTGGTCGTTGATCGGCAGGGTCTTGCCCGGTACCAGTGAACGACCGGTTGAGCGGCGTGATCCCGTGCTGGACCGAGGGCGTGCAGAAGATGAAGGTCGGCGGCAAGGCCAAGCTGACCTGCCCGGCCGCGATCGCCTACGGCAGCCGCGGCGCGGGCGGCGTGATCCCGCCGAACGCCACACTGCAGTTCGAGGTGGAACTGCTGGGCATCAACGGGCGCTGATCAGGCCAGCCAGGGGCGTTCGGCGAGGTAGCGCTGCTCGAACGCGCGGATCTCGCCCGCGTGTTGCAGCGTGAGGCCCACCGCGTCCAGGCCTTCGAGCAGCATGTGCCGGCGCTGCGCGTCGAAGTCGAAGCGCAGCACGAGGCCGTCGCCATGGCTGGTGATGGTCTGGCGCACCAGGTCCACGCTGAGCCGGCAGCGCTGCGGGTCGGCCGCCAGCGCCAGCAGCCGCGCGACCTGGGACGCGGGCAGCGTGATCGCGGGCACGCCGTTGCGCGCGCAGTTGTCGCCGAAGATGCCACCGAAGCTCTCGGCGATCACACAGACGAAGCCCAGCTCGCGCAGGCCCCAGACCGCATGCTCGCGGCTGGAGCCGCAGCCGAAGTTGGCGCCCGTCACGAGCACGCCGGCCCGGTTCCAGGGGGCCTGGTTCAGCACGAAGCCACTGCGCGGGCGGCCCGGCGCCTCGAAGCGCAGGTCGTGCAGGAAACCGTCGGCCAGCCCATGGCGGTCCACGCCCTTGAGGAACTGCTTGGGCATGATCTGGTCGGTGTCGACGTTGGCCTGGGGCAGGGCCGCGGCGATGCCGGTGAAATCGCGAAACGCTTGCATGGTCGTGCCCGGTGGGCGGCTCAATGGGACAGCAGTTGCCGCACGTCGGTGAGCGCGCCGCGCACGGCGGCCGCGGCCACCATCGCGGGGCTCATGAGGTGGGTGCGGGCGCCAGCGCCCTGGCGGCCCTCGAAGTTGCGGTTGGTGCTGGAGGCGCAGCGGTCGCCGGCCTGCAGGTGGTCCTCGTTCATGGCCACGCACATCGAGCAGCCGGCCTGGCGCCATTCGAAGCCCGCCTCGCGGAACACCTGCGCGATGCCCTCGGCCTCGGCCTGGGCGCGCACGCTGGTCGAGCCCGGCACCACGAGCGCGCGCACGCCCGGCGCGACGCGGCGTCCGCGCAGCACGCGTGCGGCATCGCGCAGGTCGTCGAGCCGGCCGTTGGTGCACGAGCCGATGAAGGCATGGCTGATGGGCAGTCCGGCCAGCGCCTGGCCCGGCGCCAGGCCCATGTAGGCCAGCGCGCGTTCCATGCCGCGCCGGCGCGTGGCGTCGGACTCGGCTGCGGGGTCTGGCACATGGCCGCCGATGTCCAGCCCCTGGTCGGGGCTGGTGCCCCAGGTCACCATGGGCTGCAGGGCCGCGGCATCGAGCACCACCTCGGCGTCGAACACCGCGTCCGCGTCGCTGCGCAGCGCGCGCCAGGCGGTCACGGCGGCGTCCCAGGCGGCACCGGCCGGCGCCATGGGCCGGCCATGCAGGTAGTCGAAGAGGCTGTCGTCGGGCGCCACGATGGCGCCGCGCGCGGCCGCCTCCACGGCCATGTTGCACAGCGTCAGCCGGCCTTCCACGCCCATGGCGGCGATGGCCTCGCCGCAGAACTCGATCACATGGCCGCTCGCGCCGTCGGCGCCGATGCGCCGGATCAGCGCGAGCACGAGGTCCTTGGCCGTCATGCCGTCGGCCAGGCGGCCGTCCACGCGCACGCGCATCGCGCGCATGCGGCGGTAGACCAGGGTCTGCGTGGCCAGCAGGTGCTCGATCTCGCTGCTGCCGATGCCAAAGCCCAGCGCGCCCATGGCGCCGTGCGTGGTGGTGTGGCTGTCGCCGGCCGCGATCACGCTGCCCGGCAGCACCAGGCCTTGCTCGCTCGCAACCACATGCTCGATGCCCTGGCGCGTGTCCAGCATGTCGAACAGCGCGATGCCATGGCGCGCACAGTTCTCCGCCAGCAGGCTGACCTGGCGCGCCCGGCCCGCATCGAGCAGGCGCATGGTCTGCGCATTGCGCTCGGGCGTGGTGGCGTTCACATGGTCGACCACGGCCACCGCGCTGGCGGGCCGCCAGACCGTGCGGCCGGCCGCATGCAGCGCCGCGAAGGCCTGCGGGCTCGTGTACTCGTTGAGCACCTGGCGGTCCACGTAGAGCAGCACCTGCTCGCCCAGGCCCTTGGCGGCCGGCGCCAGCGAGCGCACCGTGTGCGCATCAAGGATGCGCTGGTAGAGCGTGCGCGGGCTCATCACGCCGGCGGCTGGGCCGCGTCGGCGGCGTCGGCGGCATAGGCTGCCGTCGCGGCCAGCGCGTCGGCCACCTCGATCTCGGCCTCGTGCACACCGGGCGGCAGCAGCAGCACGCCGTCGGCATCGGCCACGAGGCGCTGGCCCGGCACGAAGCGCACCCCGCCGAACTCCACGGGCACATCGACCTCGCCGGCGCCCGTGCGCGTGCCGCGCTGCGGCACGGTGCCCAGCGCCATCACGCCGATGTCCATGGCGTCGATCTCCACGCTGTCGCGGATGGCGCCGTGCACGATCACGCCGGCCCAGCCGTTGCGGCTGGCCTTGTCGGCCATCACGTCGCCGAACAGCGCGCGCGCCATGGAGCCGCCGCCGTCGATCACCAGCACCTGGTCGTGGCCGCTCTGCGAGACCGCTTCGCGCATGAGTGCGATGTCCTCGAAGCAGCGCACGGTGCGGATCGCGCCGGAAAAGCTGCGGCGCCGGCCGAAGCTGCGCAGCGCGAGCGCGCAGCCCTGGGCTGCTTCGCAGGCGTCGCTGAGGTCGGAAGTCTTGTAGGTCGTCGGCATGTCAGTGGTCCTCCCGCGCGGCACGACGCCCGTCGGGCATGAGCACGGCAGGCAGGGCGCTGTTCAGAAGGCCGCGGAGCAGGCCATGCCAGCGTACGCCGCGGATCTGGCTCTGCCAGGCCGCAGGCGTCGCCCTCTGGAGGGGGGATGGGACTTCTACACGCAGTGAGAAGTCCAAACGGGGGTGTTTCATCTCAGTCATCCATCGCACTTGCGCGTCACCCGCACGGCGCGAAACCGGCTCGCAGGCAACGGCTCGAGAGGCCGCGGAGCAGGCCACGCCAGCAGACGCCGCGCAACGGGCTCTGCCCGGGCGCTGGCGGCGCCCCTGGAGGGGTATTGGATGGCGACACGAAGTGCGCCATCCAAACGGTGTGGTGTCATTCAATCAATGCGGACATTGGCCTGCTTGACGAGCTGCGCCCAGGACGCGACGTCGGCCGGCAGGAAGGCGGCGAATTGCTCGGGCGTGCCCGCGACGATCTCGCCGCCCTGCGAGGCGATCTTCTCGACCACCTCGGGTAGCTTGAGGATGGCGGTGACCTCGGTGTTGATGCGCCGCGTGACCTCGGCCGGCAGCCCGGCGGGGCCCAGCAGCGCGAACCACTGCAGCATCTCGGCGTTGGGCACGCCGGCTTCGGCCAGCGTGGGCACGTCGGGCATCAGCGGCGAGCGCTTGTTGCTCGTGATGGCCAGCACGCGCAGCTTGCCGGACTGCCAGTGCGGCAGGATGTTGGGCGGGCTCTCGAAGTTCAGCTCGATGTGGCCGGCCAGCAGGTCCACGATGGCCGAGCCGCTGCCCTTGTAGGGCACGTGGACCATCTGCGTGCCCGTGGCCAGCATGAAGCGCGCGGCCGCCAGGTGCTGCGCGCTGCCGCTGCCCGAAGAGGCGAAGCGCAGGCCCTCGGGCTTGGACTTGGCCAGCGCCACGAAGGCCTTCACGTCGGTGGCCGCGACCGAGGGGTGCACGGTCAGCAGCAGCGGCGTGGTCGCGATGCGCGTGATCGGCGTGAAGTCGCGGATCACGTCGTAGGGCAGGCGCGGGTACAGCGCGGGCGCCACCGAATTGGAGTTGCTGTGGCCCAGCAGCAGCGTGTAGCCGTCGGGCTTGGACTTGGCGACGAGGTCGGCGCCCAGCGTGCCCGCCGCGCCGGGTTTGTTCTCCACCACGACGGGCTGGCCCAGGCGCTGCGACAGCTGCTGGCCCAGCAGGCGGGCCAGCACGTCGGTGAAGCCGCCCGGCGCGAAGCCGACCACGAGGCGGATGGGCTTGTCGGGCCAGGTCTGGGCGGCGGCCGGGCCGCCGGGGGCGAGTGCGAGGGCGGCCGACAGGCCGAGCAGCGCGCCGAGGGCCGCGCGGCGGCGCGAAAGGAAAAATGCCATGGGGTGTCTCCGTCTGTTTGTGGCCGGCATTGTGGCGGGCGCAGGCACTGCGGAGAAGCGACGGTTCATGGCCCACCCATCGCCGCGCGCGATGGCTGGATGGGTGGCGCGCGGGGGCCTCGAATACGTTCTTAGCGCACGGCCGCGGCCTGCAGGTGCTCGACCAGGCGCAGCGCCTCGGGCGACAGGCCGTCCAGGCGGCGCACGGCCAGCCGCAGCTCGCG
>DATKFT010000228.1:0-7723 GCA_035544335.1 Pseudorhodoferax sp. | reverse complement strand
GTCGCCCGCGGCCGCGCTGGCGGCCCCGGCTGTGCCCGCTGCCCCGCGCGCGGAAGGCGGGGGGCGCAGCATGACGCGCATGGTGCAGTGGAACTCCAACCTGCTGGACCTGGTCTCCACGGACCGCTACCGCAAGGACCCGCCCTTCGTGATCGGCTTTTCCAATGCCTCGACCGCGAGCCCCTGGCGCATCGCGCTGGCCCGCAGCCTCATGGCAGCGGCCCAGTGCCAGCGCGACGTGGTGTCCCATGTGCTCGTGCGCGACGCGCAGGACGACCCTTTGCGCCAGATCGCGCACCTGGAGGAGATGCTGCACAAACGTCTGGACCTGTGCATCCTGTCGGCGGCGGCCGGCCGGCATCCGGAGCTCGAGGCCACCGTGCGCCGGCTGGGGGCCGAGGGCATCCCCGTGATCGGCGTGGACCGCGTGTGCGGCGAGCCCGAGGACATGGTGTGCTTCGTGACGGCGCCCGACGTGCTCGTGGGCCGCATCAGCGCGCTGTGGCTCGCGGAGTTCCTGGGCGGGCGCGGCCGCATCCTGATGCTGTGCGGCCGCGAGGACGCCAGCCCCTGCCGCCACCGGCTGCAGGCCGCGATGGAGATCTTCAGCCTCTATCCGGAGATCCAGATCGAGGCCATCGAATACACCAACTGGGAGGCGCGCCTGGGACAGGAGGCCGTGGCCCGGCATCTCGCGCAGGGCACGCGCTTCGCGGGCGTGTGGTGCGACTCGGGGCTGCAGGGCGTGGGCTCGCTGCGCGCCTTCGCCGAGGCCGGCTACCGCCGCGGCACGGTGCCGCCGCACACGGGCGGCGAGATCAACCTCATGTACAAGCTGGCCTTCCACCTCAAGGTGCCGCTGTGCGGCGTGGACTATCCCGCGGCCATGGGCGCGCTGAGCTTCCAGACCGGGCTGGACACGCTGTTCGGCCGCCAGGTGCCGCGCCGCATCGAGGCCAACATGGAGATCGTGATCTCGCGCGGCCACGAGACCGCCTCCGTCAAGGCCGACCTGCTGGCCGAGGAGAAGGTGCGCTGGGACCGCGAGGACGACTACATCCACGCCTCGGGCTGGATCCCGAGCGCGCAGCTGCCGAGCGCGCGCGGCAAGCCGTTCTTCATATGAAGCGCCTGCCAAGCACCCGCCACCGGGCTGGCCCGGACCGGAGGCGCGCGTGAGCGACTGGTCCAAGGAATCGGTGCGGCGCTTTCGCGACATCCTCGCACTGGTCGGCAACGAGCAGGTGCGCACGGCCTACGACGTGGCCAACCGCCTCAAGCTGCCGCTGAGTTCCACCTACCTCGTGATCTCCGAGCTCGAGCGGCTGTCCTGCCTTGCGCGCGACGAGAACGGCAACCTGCTCGTGGGCATGCGGCCCCTGCAGATGGCGCTGGACATGATGGGCTTCTCGGTGGCCGCGCACCGGCTGGCGCCGCTCGTGCGGCACCTGCGCGACCACTGCGGCGAGACCGCCTTCATGGCCAGCCTGGACGAGGCGCTGACGGTCGGCACCGTGGCGCTGGGCTACCGGCCGGGCTATCTGACGGTGCAGCCGTCGCAGACCTACCGCCTGCAGGCCGCGCCGCCGGCCTGGGGCGAGGCGGTGTTCCAGCTGCAGCTGTCGGACACCGCCCCCTATGGCGACTACCAGCAGACGGTGTCCATGGCCGGGATCCCGCTGCAGCGCGCGGCCAACGGCGCGGCGCGCATGCTGGTGGTCGGGGTCGCACGCGCGGAGGGCGCGCTGCGCGAGCTGGACCTCATCGCGCTGCGCCTGAACGAGATCCGCACGCTGTTCGACAGGCGGCGGGACTGAAGGCCGAGCCGCGCGGCACGGCACGCGCGGCAGCGCCGTGCGCCGCCCGGCGGATCGTCGGCGGATCTGGGGGCACAGGCGGGGCAGGCCCGGCGCGCCGGCCGGCCGATTCCTGTGCATGCTGGGGGGCGCCATCGTGCGCCGGCCCCTGGCGGGCCGTCCATCCGCGGGGGCCGGGCACACCGGGCGCGGGAGAATCCTGCTTGAACGACAGGAGCATGAGGATGTCAGAGCCGAACCAGAAATTCGAATTCAACTACGACAAGGCGTTCTCCCGGAACATCGGGTGGATCACGCGCGAGGAGCAGCAAAAGCTGCGCAAGGCCAAGATCGCGATCGCGGGCCTGGGGGGTGTGGGCGGCACCCACCTGATCACGCTGTGCCGCCTGGGCATGGCCAACTTCCACATCTCCGACTTCGACGACTTCGACGTGCACAACATGAACCGCCAGGCCGGCGCGTTCATGCGCCACATGGGCCGGCCCAAGATGGAGGTGATGTCCGAGCTCGCACGCGACGTCAATCCCGAGGTGCAGCTCAAGCTGTTCCCCAAGGGCGTGCAGCCCGACAACGTGGACGAGTTCCTCGAAGGCGTGGACGTCTACGTGGACGGCCTGGACTTCTTCGCGCTGCCCGCGCGCCGCATGGTCTTCGCCAAGTGCCGCGAGAAGGGCATTCCGGTGCTGACGGCCGCGCCGCTGGGCATGGGCACTGCCTTTCTGTACTTCTCGCCGACCGGCATGAGCGCGGAGGACTACTTCTGCTGGGAAGGCCAGGATCTGCAGGAGCAGTACGCGCGTTTTGCGGCCGGCCTGTCGCCGGCCATGCTCAACCGCGACTACCTGGTCGTGCCCGAGGCCGTGAACTTCCGCGAGCGGCGCGGCCCGTCCACCATCATGGCCTGCGACATGTGCGCAGGCGTCATGGGCACCTCGGTGCTCAAGATCCTTCTGAAGCGCGGCTCGATCAAGGCCGCGCCCTGGGGCATGCACTTCGACGCCTACCACCAGAAGCTCAAGTTCACCTGGCGCCCGGGCGGCAACAACAACCCGCTGCAGCGCATCCTGCTGCGCTTCATCCGGCCCATCCTCAAGGGCTGACGCGCGGGGCGGACCCTGCGCCCGCGCGCTTCGCGCACAATCCCGCGCATGTTGGAGACACCACAAGATGCGGGCCGCGCGCCCGTGCTGATCGCCGGCGGCGGCATCGGCGGCATGGCGATGGCGCTGACGCTGCACCAGATCGGCGTGCCCTGCGTCGTGCTCGAGGCCGTGGCCGAACTGCAGCCACTGGGCGTGGGCATCAACCTGCAGCCCAATGCCGTGCGCGAGCTCTACGAGCTGGGCCTGGACGACCGCGTGCTGGACCGCATCGGCATCCAGGCGCGCGAATGGGCGCTGGTCGGCCGCAATGGCCGCGAGATCTACGCCGAGCCGCGCGGCCTGGCGGCCGGCTACCGCTGGCCCCAGTATTCGGTGCACCGCGGCGCGCTGCAGATGCTGCTGTACCGCACGGTGCTGGAGCGGCTGGGGCCGGATGCCGTGCGGCTGGGCCAGCGCGTGCTGGGCTACCGCCAGCAGGACGGGGGCGTCACGGCCCTGGTCGAGACGCGCGACGGCCGCAGGCTGGAGGTGGACGGCGCACTGCTGGTCGCCGCCGACGGCCTGCACTCGGCCGTGCGCGCGCAGATGCACCCGCAGCAGCCGCCCATCCACTGGGGCGGCGCCATCATGTGGCGCGGCACCACGCCGGGCGTGCCGACACGCAGCGGCGCATCCTTCGTGGGCCTGGGCAGCCTGAAGCACCGCGTCGTGTGCTACCCGATCTCCGCACCCGACCCCGCCACGGGCCTGGCCACCATCAACTGGATCGCCGAGATCACGGTCGACAACGCGCAGGGCTGGACCCAGGGTGACTGGAACCGGCGCGTGGCCGCCGAGGAGTTCATCCACCACTTCGAGGACTGGGACTACGGCTGGATCGACGTGCCCGCCATGCTGCGCGGCGCCAGTGCCGTGTTCGAGTACCCCATGATCGACCGCGACCCCGTGCCGACCTGGGTCGACGGCCGCGTGGCCCTGCTGGGCGATGCCGCGCACGTGATGTACCCGGTGGGCTCCAACGGCGCGAGCCAGGCCATCGTGGACGCGCGCGTGCTGGGCGCGGCGCTGCAGGCGGACGGCCTGGGGCCGGCCGCGCTGCGCCGCTACGACGACCAGCTCTGCGCCGACATCTCGGCGCTCGTGCTGCGCAACCGCGGGGCCGGCCCGTTCGGCCTGCTGGGCCTCGTGGACGAACGCTGCGGCGGTGTGTTCGACGACATCGACGCGGTGATCCCGGCGGCCGAGCGCGCGGCCTTCATGGCGCGCTACAAGGCCGCCGCGGGCTTTGCCATCGACACCTTGAACGCGGCGCCGCCGACCATCGCGGCGCGCTGAACCCGGCCGGGGGACGACCCCGCGCAGGCCGCGCCCATTCCTGCGAACGCCCGCGGGCCTTGGTCCGGCCGGCGGTTGGTGCGGGCGCGGTGCTGCACCAGCCCTTTCCTGCCGGGGACCGCCTTGCCCTCGGGCCGACGGCCTGGCATGCCCGGTGGGCCGGGCTGCACAGCGGCGCCGCCCGCCGTTCGCCGCTACAGCGCGGCCAGCACCGAGTCCAGCCGCTCGACCAGCAGGTCGGCGTGCGCGCGCTCGAACACCAGCGGCGGGCGGATCTTGAGCACGTTGGCGTGCGGCCCGGTCGCGCTGAGCAGCACCTGGCGCTGGCGCAGGCCGTTGACGACCCGGGTGGCCTGGGCCGTGGCCGGCGCGCGCGTGGTGCGGTCGGTCACGAGTTCCAGGCCCACGAACAGGCCGGCGCCGCGCGCCTCGCCCACGATGGCATGGCGTTGGCCCAGCGCGGCCAGCTTCTCGCGCAGGTAGTTGCCCACGTCGAGCGCGTTGGCCTGCAGCTCGTTGCGCTGGATCACGTCGAGCACGGCCGCGGCCGCGGCCATGGAGACCGGGTTGCCGCCGAAGGTGTTGAAGTAGCGGCTGGCCTGGCCGAAGGCTTTCATGACCTCGGGCCGCACCGTGAGGCCCGCCACCGGGTGGCCGTTACCCATGGGCTTGCCCATGGTCACCATGTCGGGCACCACGCCGTGACGCTGGAAACCCCAGAAGGCCTCACCCGTGCGGCCGAAGCCGGGCTGCACCTCGTCGGCGATGAACACGCCGCCGGCCGCGTGGATGGCCTCCACCGCCTCGCGCAGGAAGCCGGCCGGGGCCGTGAACACGCCGTCGCTGGAGAACACGGTGTCCACGAGCAGGGCTGCGGGCTTCAGGCCATGGGCCTTGAGGTCGGCGATGGCCGCGCGCACGCCGTCGGCGAAGCGCTTGCCGGTCTCGGCATCGCCGCTGAACTTCGCTTGGGGGGCGTCGACCAGCCGCACGTTGTCGCCGATGCGCACGTACTGGCCCAGCGAAGGCGAGGCGCAGGCGATGGCCGCCGTCACGCCATGGTAGGCGAAGCGCGTCACGATGAGACCGGTGCCCCCCGTGTGGGCCGTGGCGATGCGCATGGCCAGGTCGTTGGCTTCGCTGCCCGTGCAGGTGAAGGTGGCGTGGCCGAGTTCGGGCGGCATGGTGGCCAGCAGGCGCTCGGCGTAGTCGAGGATGCCCTCGTGCAGGTAGCGCGTGTGCGTGTTGAGCACGGAGGCCTGGCGCGCGATGGCCTCGACCACCTCGGGCCGTGCATGGCCCAGCGGCACCACGTTGTTGTAGGCGTCCAGCCAGGGCGTGCCGGCTTTGTCGTAGAGCCACACGCCTTCGCCGCGCACGGGGTGGAAGGGCTCCTCGTAGAACAGCCGGTAGGCCGGGCCCAGCAGGCGCGCACGGCGGGCCAGCAGGTCGGCGGTGGAGGTCTCAGGCATGGGTGGTCTCCAGTGTGCGGCAGGCGGCGTGGATGGCGTCCTGCACCTGTTCGGGCGTCAGGTCGGCGCAGGCCTGCAGGCGGGCCCACGACACGGCGTTGTTGCGCATGAGGTAGGGCGCGTTGTCGGGCTGGCGTGCCGCGCGCCAGCCGCTGATCGCCACGACCATGGCCAGCCTGGCGCGCACGAGGTCGAGCAGCGCCAGGGTTTCGGCCTCGGTCAAGGGGGAGACCGCGTGGTAGTCGGCTGCGAACTGCGCGATCGTGGCCAGCGCGTCGCCGTGCTCGTCGACGTGGTACGAGGCTGCGACGGCCAGGTCGTCGACCAGTGGCGCATGCACCATGTCGCCGAAGTCCAGGATGCCGGCCACGCGCGTGGGATCCGCCGGGTCGACCAGCAGGTTGTAGAGGTTGAAGTCGTTGTGGATGGGCTGGCGGCGCAAGGCAGCGAGCCGCGGTTTGGTGCGCTGCGCGAAGCCGTCGAGTGCGGCCTCGGCCAGCGCACGGCGGGCCGGGGCTACATGCACGAGCAGCGGGCGCACACGGTCGGCGCGCTGGATGTCCCAGGGCAGCTCGCGCGCAGCGGCCGGGTGTTCCAGGCCGGACAGTGCGCGGTCGAGCCGGGCCAGCGTGCGCGCCACGTTCGTGCGCTGCGCGGCCGAGCGCGGCGCCTGCGGCATGGGCAGGCCTTCGAGGTAGCTGAACACGCGCGCCACGCGCGTGCGGCCTTCCGCATCCTCGATCAGCACCGAGGGTGCGCCGTGCCTGTCCGGCAGCAGGCGCTGCACGGGCAGGCCGGGGTCGCTGCGCGCGACATGCAGCAGCGCCTGGGTCTGGAAGTCCGCGACGAGCGGGTCTTCGTCCGGGTGCGAAAGCTTGAGCATGCAGCGTGCGCCGCCGCCGGCCGGCTCCAGCAGGAAGTTGGCGTCGCGCTCGCCCGTCAGCGGCTTGAGTTGGCCCTGCATGCCGTACAGGCGCTGTAGCAGCTCTGCCGCCCAGTCGGTCGCGACCGGTGCGGGCGGTGCGGTCAGCACGGCGGCTTCGGGCAGGGCCGCGCGGATCGCGGCGTCCAGGTTCTGCGTCATCACGCGGCCTTCTCGAACCCGCCCAGCGCGCTCGCCAGATTCGGTCCGAGGTCTTCCGACAGGTAGCCGCCTTCCTGCACGAGCACGGTGGGCAGGCCCAGGCGCGCGATCTCCGCGAGGATGCGGGCAAAGCCCGGCGTGCTGACGGCCAGCGCCTGGTAGGGGTCGTTCTCGTGCGCATCCAGGCCCAGGGCCACGACCAGCGCGCCGGGGGCGAATGCCCGGATCGTGGCATTCGCGGTGGCCAGCGCGGCCAGGAAACCCTCGTCCTGCGTGCCGCGTGCCAGCGGCAGGTTCAGGTTGTAGCCCAGGCCTTCGCCTTCGCCGGTCTCGTGGGCATGGCCCGTGAAGAAGGGCGTGCAGAAATGCGGATCACCGTGCAGCGAGATGGTCAGCACGTCCTTGCGGCGCCAGAAGATGCCCTGTGTGCCGTTGCCGTGGTGCACGTCGATGTCCAGGATGGCCACGCGGTCGTGCCGTTGGCGCAGGTGCTGGGCTGCGATGGCCGCGTTGTTGAGGTAGGTGAAGCCATTGGCGCGGTCGGCGTAGGCATGGTGGCCGGGCGGGCGGCACAGCGCGTAGGCGGCGCGCTCGCCGTCCAGCACGAGCTGGGCCGCGTGCGTGGCCACATGGGCCGACCAGGTCGCGGCATGCCAGGTGTGGCGGCCGATCGCGCAGGCCATGTCGCCCATGTGGTAGCCGGCCTGGCCGACCAGGCTGTCGGGGTAGGTGAAGGGCTGGCCCGGGAACGGGTGCACGTTGGGCATCACCTCCTCGGACGCGCCTTCGAGCTGCTGCCAGCGCTCCCAGGCGGTTTCCAGGAAACGCAGGTACTGCGGTGTGTGGATGGCGGCGCGCGGGCCAGGGCCGTGGTCATCGGGCGACACGACTTCATGGCCCTGGGCGCGTGCG
>DATKFT010000227.1:0-5829 GCA_035544335.1 Pseudorhodoferax sp. | reverse complement strand
GCCCGTCGTGATCGACAACCGCGGCGGCGCGGCCGGCCTGGTCGGCACCGAACTCGTGGCCAAGGCACCGGCCGACGGCTACACCGTGCTGTTCACGCTGTCCTCGCACACCATCAACCCGGCCATCTACGCCAAGATCGCGTTCGACACGGCCCGCGACTTCGACCCCGTCGGCACGGTCGCATCACTGCCCCAGATCCTCGTGGCCCATCCGCAGTTCCCGGCCAACACGGTGGCCGAACTCATCGCGCAGGCCAAGGACAAGCCCGGCGCGCTGTCCTATGCCACGGTGGGCAACGGCTCGCCCGGCCACCTGGCCGGCGAACTCATGAAGCTGCGCACCGGCATCCAGATGACCCACATCCCCTACCGCGGTGGCGGCCCGGCCGTGACCGACGTGCTGGGCGGCCAGGTGCCGCTGCTGTGGGTGTCCATCCCCGCGGCGGCCGCCCATGTCAAGGCCGGCAAGCTCAAGGCGCTCGCGGTGTCCACGCGCAAGCGCAGCGCGGCCTTCCCGAACGTGCCGACCATGCAGGAGGCGGGCGTGGCGGACTTCGAGGTCGACTCCTGGTACGCCATGTTCGTGCCGGCGCGCACGCCGGCCGTGGTGGTCGACAAGCTCAACCGCCTGCTCAACGAACTGCTGCAGGAGAGCGACATCCGCGCCAAGCTGCTCGAGCAGGGCAGCGAAGGTGTGGGCGGCACACCGTCCGCGCTCGCGCAGACGGTGGACCAGGAACTCGGCAGATGGGCCAAGCTGGCCCGCGACGCCAACATCAAGGTGGAGTGACATGAGAGCACCCCGTTTGGCCGGCGCACTGCGTGTAGCCATCCGATGCCCCTCAAGGGGCACACCCGGCGGCCTGGCAGAGCCGGTCCCGCGGCTGCGCCGGCATGGCCTGCTCCGCGGCCATTCGATCAGCGGCTTGCGGGCCGGTTTTACGTATTGCGGTTGGCGCGCCAGCGCCCAGGAGAGCTGATATGGAGATGCATCAGGGAGCGGATTCGCCCGCGGCACGCACGGTGGCCGCGCTCGTGGCCCGCGCACGCGCCGCGCAGCAGGTGGCCGACGGCTACGACCAGCAGCGCGTGGACGAACTCGTGGCCGCGGCCGGCTGGGCCATCATGGAGCCCGCGCGCAACCGCGCGCTGGCCGAACTGGCCGTGGCCGACACCGGCATCGGCAACGTGGACGACAAGGTCCGCAAGAACCACCGCAAGACGCTGGGCCTGCTGCGCGACCTGCAGGGCGCAGGCTCGGTCGGCGTGATCCGCGAGGACGCCGAGAAGGGCATCACCGAGATCGCGCGCCCCGTGGGCGTGGTCTGCGCCGTGACGCCTTCGACCAATCCCGCGGCCACGCCGGCCAACAAGATCATCAACGCGCTCAAGGGGCGCAACGCCGTCATCGTGGCGCCCTCGCCCAAGGGCTGGAGCACCTGCGCGCGGCTGATCGACTACATCCACGCACAGTTCGACCGCATCGGCGCGCCGCGCGATCTCGTGCAATGCCTGCCGGCGCCCGTGGACAAGGCCTCGACCGGCGAGCTCATGCGCCAGTGCGACCTGGTCGTGGTCACGGGCTCGCAGGCCAATGTGCGCGCAGCCGCCACCTGTGGCACGCCGGCTTTCGGCGTGGGCGCGGGCAATGTGGCCGGCATCGTCGACGAGACCGCCGACGTGGCGCTGGCCGCCGAGCGCATCCTGCTCTCCAAGACCTTCGACAACGCCACGAGCTGCTCGTCGGAGAACAGCCTGGTGGCCGTGGGCAGCGTGGCCGTGCCGCTGCTGGCCGCGCTGCGCGCGCGCGGGGCCCTGCTGCTCGATGCGACGCGCAAGGCCGAGCTGCAGCAGCTCATGTGGCCCGACGGGCGGCTGTCGGCCGCGGTCATCGGCCAGTCCGCCACGCGCATCGCCGAGAAGATGGCCGCGCGCGAAGGCCCGGGCGGCTGCGCCTCGCCCCAGATCTGGCAGGAGATCGCCGCGCGCCGGCCCAGCATGCTCATCGTCGAGGAGGACGGCTTCGGCGCGGCCCACCCCTACTCGGGCGAGAAGCTGAGCCCGGTCGTGGCGCTGTACCGCGTGCACGACTTCGCGGCCGCGGCCGAGACCGTGCGCCGGCTCTACGCCTACCAGGGCGCGGGCCATTCCATCGGCCTGCACAGCGCGCGGCCCGAGCGCGCGCTCGCGCTGGGCCAGCAGCTGCCGGTCGCGCGCGTGATCCTGAACCAGCCGCACTGCATCGCCACGGGCGGCAGCTTCGACAACGGCCTGCCGTTCTCGCTGTCCATGGGCTGCGGCACCTGGGGCGGCAACAGCTTCTCGGACAACATGAACTACCGGCACTACCTGAACATCACGCGCGTGTCGCGGCCCATCCCCGAGCGCGTGCCCAGCGAGCGCGAGATCTTCGGCCGCTTCTTCGACAAGTACGGAGCGGCCTGATGCCTGCGCCTGCCAAGCCCGACACGGTGTTCGCGCTGGTCGAGCACCAGGCGGCGGCCCGGCCCGAAGCGGTCTACGCGCTGGGCTGCGAGGACGGCCGCCAGCTCGATTTCGCGACCCTGCGCACGCGCTGCCGCGAGGTCGCCGCGCTGCTGGACCGCGCGGGCGTGGCCGCCGGCGCCACGGTCGCCTGCGTGCTGCCCAACGGACTGCAGACCCTGCTGCTGCTGCTGGGCAGCATGTACAGCGGGCGCTGCGTGAACCCGGTCAACCTGCTGTCGCAGCCCGAGCAGATGCGCTATGTGCTGGAGCACTCGGACTGCGCGCTGGTCTTCGTGTCGCCGGACTGGGAAGCCCGCGTGCGTGCGCTGCTGGACGGCATCGCGCGGCCCATCGCGCTGCGCGTGCTCGACCCCGCTGCCGACCGCATCGCGGGCATCGCGGAGGCGCCCGCGGGCGCGGACGGCACCGACCTCGCCGAGGCCACCGAGGTCACCCCCCCCGCGCCCGGCGCGACGGCGCTGCTCATGTACACCTCGGGCACGACGGGCCGGCCCAAGGGCGTGATGCTGAGCCAGGCCAACCTCGCGGCCAACGCGCAGGCCATCGGCGCCGAGCACGGACTCGGCCCGGCGGACCGCGTGCTGGGCGTGCTGCCGCTCTACCACATCAACGCCTTCGCGGTGACCATGCTGGCACCGCTCGCGCACGGCGGCAGCGTGGCGATCGCACCGCGCTTTTCGGCCACCGCGTTCTGGGCGCAGGTGCAGGCACAGCGCTGCAGCTGGATCAACGTGGTGCCCACCATCGTCTCCTTCCTGCTCGAGGGCCAGGACCCGCCGCCCGGCGCGACGGCGGCCCTGCGCTTTTGCCGCTCGGCCTCGGCCGCGCTGCCGCCCGAGCACCTGCGCGGCTTCGAGCACCGGTTCGGCATCGGCGTGATCGAGACCATGGGGCTGACCGAGACGGTGGCACCCGCCTTCTCCAACCCGCTGGAGCCCGCGCAGCGCAAGCTCGGCGCCGTGGGCCGCGCCAGCGGCTGCGAGGCGCGCGTGGTCGATGCCGATCTGCAGCCCTTGCCGGACGGCGCCAGCGGCGAGATCACGGTCCGCGGGCCCAACGTGATGCGCGGCTACTACAAGAACCCCGAGGCCACGGCCGCGGCCTTCACACCGGACGGCTGGCTGCGCACGGGCGACCTGGGCCACCGCGACGCCGACGGCTTCTTCTTCGTGACCGGCCGCATCAAGGAGCTCATCATCAAGGGCGGCGAGAACATCGCGCCGCGCGAGATCGACGAGGTGCTGCTGCAGCACCCGGCCGTGCGCGACGCGGCCGCCGTGGGCGTGCCCGACAAGCACTACGGCCAGGAGATCCTGGCCTGCGTGGTGCTGCGCGAGGGCAGCGGCGAGCCGGCCGCCCTGGAGGCCGCGCTGCGCGCGTTCTGCCTGGAGCGGCTGGGACGCTACAAGACGCCGGCCCGGTTCCGCTTCGTCGCCGAGCTGCCGCGCGGGCCCTCGGGCAAGGTGCAGCGGCTCAAGCTCGCCGCCTGAGGCCTGGACCGGCCCGGGCCCAGCGCCCGCTGAACTGCGCCTTCTCGCGCGCGAAGAAGGCCGCGACGCCGGTGCGGAAGTCCTCGGTCGCCGCGCAGACCTGGAAGGCGGCCGATTCGGCATCGAGCTGCTCGGGCAGCGCGCGGTCGAAGCTGGAGCGCATGAGCCGGCGCAGCTGGCCCAGCGCCACCGTGGGGCCGCCCGCGAGCCGCTGCGCGAGCGCCATCGCGGCCTCGGGCAGGGCGTCGGCCGGCAGCACTTGGTTGACGAGGCCCATGCGTTCGGCGCCGGCGGCGTCCAGCATGTCGCCCAGCATCGCGATCTCGAGCGCGCGGCGCAGGCCCACCCAGCGCGGCAAGGCCCAGGAGGCGCCCACGTCGCAGCTCGCGCCGATGTTCACGTAGGCCAGGTTGAAGCGCGTGCCCTCGGCCGCGAGCACGAAGTCGGCCTGCAGCATCAGCGACAGGCCGGCGCCGGCCGCCACGCCGTGCACCTGGGCCACGATGGGCGCATCGATGCCGGCCAGCACGACCAGCGCCTCGTGCAGCGGGCCGATCAAGGCCTTGGCGCCGCCCAGCGGATCGGCCTGCAGCACGGCCAGGTCGCCGCCGGCCATGAAGCCCTTGCCGCTGCCCGACAGCAGCACGGCGCGCACGCTCTTGTCGGCAGCGATGTCCTTGGCCGCGGCCAGGAAGGCCTGGGCCATGGGCACGTCGAGCGCATTGAGGGCGGCCGGGCGGTTGAAGCGCAGCGTGGCGACCGCGCCTTCGCGGCCGATCAACAGGGGGAGCTGGTCCTGGGTCATGCGGATGTCTTTCGGGGTGCGCGCCTGCGCGGCGCTGGAGTGGGGATGACCGGGGCCAGCACGCCGCCCAGCAGCAGTGCGATGCCCTGGTCGGCGATCTGTTCGGGTGCCAGTGCGCCGTCGGCGCGGTACCAGCGGCCGATCCAGCTCAGCGCGCCGGCCAGCATGAAGGCCGCGAGCTTGGGATCGCAGGGCACGAGCGAGCCCTCGGCCACGCCTTCCTCGATCAGGCGGCGGAACTCGTGGTCGATGCCGGCCTTGAGCCGGCGCAGCTCCTGCTTGAGCGGCGGCGGCAGCGGGTCTTCGCCGATGCGGATCACGCACTGGCCGAAGTCGTCCATGACGATGGCCGCGTAGCTGCGCATGCAGGCCTGCAGCTGGTCGAGCGCACGGCCACCGCGCTGGCGCACCTCGGCGATGCCCTCCTGCATCATGGCCAGCGCCGCGCGCACGCACTCGAGCAGGATGTCGTCCTTGCTCTTGACGTAGTAGTACAGCGTGGGCTTGCTCACGTGCAGCCGTTCGGCGATGTCGTCGAGCGAGGTGGCATGGAAGCCCCGCTCGTTGAACAGCCGCGCGGCCGTCTGCAGCACGGCCTGGCGCTTCTGCTCGCGCTGGTCGCTGCGGGTCGCCCGCGCGCGCCAGGGCGAGGCGATGGCCTTGGCGGTGCGGCGGCGCGGCGTGGTGCTCAATGACGGACCTTCGGAGCGGACTTGCTGGAGCAGCCCGGCGCGTCGCTTGCCGGATGCGCAGGGTATTTCCCGATGCCGCGCGTTACCCGTTGTCACGAAGATCGCGCGTTACCGGTGGGTAGGAATTCTACGAACGAGTAGCCCGCCGCATGCAGGAATAACCCGTACACCGCCCTCCATGAGCACTGCACCGTCCACCGCCGCCAACGCACCCGTGCTGCGCGTGGCGTCGCTGACGCTGGGTTTCGGCGGCGTCAAGGCGCTGAACGGCGTCGGCTTCGACGTGCAGCGCGGCTCCATCACGGCCGTGATCGGCCCCAATGGCGCGGGCAAG
>DATKFT010000226.1:0-10997 GCA_035544335.1 Pseudorhodoferax sp. | reverse complement strand
GTCGGCCAGCGGCGCGACGTAGAGCGCGTCCTCGGGGCAGTACAGCTCGCACATGAAGCAGGTCTGGCAGTCCTGCTGGCGCGCGATGCGCGGCGCGGCGCGGCACCGGGCACGGCCTCGAACACGCATCCGCTTGAACTCGCGGCTGAACTGCGACGCGCTCTCGTAGCCCACCGCGGCGGCCGCGGCTGGAGCCGTCCTGCCCTGGCCCGCTCCCGCCCCGCACAAGACGGCCCGATGGAAGCCGAACTCTCGCGCAAATCGCGTCATTCACTGCCTCGCTGCAGCGATGCGCAAGCCCGGTGATAGTGGAGATGCACGACCTTCCACCCCTGGGCGTGACGTTGCCAGAGTTCTGTAAACAAGACAGGAGAGTGGTCGCCGCCGGGGGTCACGATCCTGCCGACGCCGCGCATCGACACAATGTCTTTGCTGACTGGATGCACTTCGAGACCTTGATCTCGCGCGTGGCTACCGGCCGGAAACCATCGACCTGCTTTGACTGCTGCGTCGATACCTGCCAGTTGAGATGCACGTGTCTCGATGCCCGCGTCGCTGACAACAAAGAACGTGCCTTCCTCCAGGTCCGCCAAGCGCACTGAATCGCCTGCCAAATAGGCCTGATACCAGTCTGCGCGCGCTGCATGAAGGTCTTGAAGGTCTTGAAGGTCCACGCGTTCCTCTCCATGTGATCCAGGTGTCAGCGAAGCGCATTCCGCCGGCCGAGCCGTCGCTCCGGTCGTCATGGTGAAACCACTTTGACCTGCACCCGTGCGCCGTCCGGGAGGTCGCGCAGTTGCTTGTGCATCAAACCGGTCTGTCCGTAGTGTTGGTGCGCTGGGACAGCGTTGAGGTTCTCGACCTCGTACGTCCCTTCTCGGAAAACTGGCAAGGTCACGAAGGTATAGCACTCGCCAGGCCCGGGCACCTTGCCCGCGGCATGAAGTTCCCCCACCAGGTTCGGCAGGAACCATTCGTCCGCCAGATCCGAGTTCAGAAGGCGCTCGAAATGCACGACAGAATCGGCCACCCGCGTCAGCTCTGCCGTACCCGTGTTCAGCCACCAGACGCCACCGGATTCCGGCTCGATGAAAGCATCCCCAAGCGCGGAGAAGAGCACCGGCGTGAACGGCTCGCGAAGGAGCCAGCCCCATGACGTCTCGAGTTCTCGGACGGCCTGTTGCGGAGGAACAAAGGTGAGCGAAGACCAAGCGACGGCCATGTGAGACTGACCCTTCCAATGACGACCCCTGGGAAATGTACCCGGCCCGCTGTCGAGGACGGGGCGGGCAATGCGCTTGCTTTGGACAGGCCCGCCAGGTCCGCTGCGTGCTGCCGGAGCCATCGCCGTGGTGCGCGGCCCAGCCTGGCGGTACCGGGCAGATCCGCTCTGCGCCAGCGGTGCCTGTGTCGACCGACAGCGCGTGAGTGCGCGGCGGGCGCATCCCATCGCGCCCCTGCCCCCTCGCCAGCACGGCTGCTGGCCGCCCGTCCGCTGCCGGGCCATTCGCCGCAGTGCCGACCCTGGCAGTGGCTAGAACGTCCCGCGCAGCGTGAACATCGCGTTGCGGGGCTCGCCATACCAGTTGCCGCTGGCGCTCGTGCCCATGCTCTTGTAGTAGATCTTGTCGAACAGGTTGTTGAGGTTCAGGGTGGCTGTCCAATGGCGGTGCAGCCGGTACTGCACGCTGGCGCCCCAGACGGCGTAGCCGCGCTGCGCGTAGTTGAACGGCACGGTCGCGCCATCGAATGCGCCGGACGCGGGGTTGTAGGACCGTGCCGTGCCGCCAACGAAATGCACGCTCTGTGCATTCACGCCGCCTCCCAGCGTCCAGTCCGCGAGATCGCCGGGCAGCCGGTAGGTGGTCCACAGGCGGAACAGGTGGCGTGGCGTGACCGAGTGGTAGGCCGCGTGGGTGGCCTTGTTGCGGTTGCGGTTGAAGGTGTAGCCCGCGAACAGCTGCCACCCCGCGGCAAGCTCCCCGGAGATCTCGGCGTCGATGCCCTGGCTCACCACCTCGCCGAGCGGCAACCAGCAGCAGTTCAGGCCCAGGTCGCCGACACCGGTGCTGGGATAGGCCGGGTCGCGCACCGCCTCGCCCTTGCGTTCGATCCGGTACAGCGCCAGCGCCGCATTCAAGCGGCCGCCGAGCAGCTCCCCCTTGACGCCGGCCTCGTAGTTGCGGCCAAGGATCGCATCCACGGGTTCGCCCGGCAAAGGCCCCTGCAAGCGGTTGCTCTGCACCTTGTGGATGCTGGCCGCGCTGGCGTAGGCGGTCCAGCGTGCGTCGATGTCATAGACCAGCCCGCCATACGGCGTGAGCACACCGGTCTCGGTGTACGCGGTGCGGCTGGTGCCCGTGACATTGCCGTCCCGGTCGGTGCGGATGTTGGGCGACTCGTAGGCGTAGTGGGCGTAGCGCGCGCCCGCGATGGCCGTCAGGCGGTCCGTCAGGCTCAGCCGCAGGCGCGTGTACAGACCCTTCTGCGTGGCGCCGTAGGCCGGCCAGTTGTTGTACATCCAGATCTTGGACGGAAACGCGATGGCATCCGGACTGAAGCCGTGGAGGCTCTGCGCCGGCGGTGGCGCTGCGTACTCCACATTGGAGAACGCCTCGCGGTGGCGCACCTGCTGCCAGTCGCCGCCGACCAGCAGGTGGTGGCGCCGGCCCAGCAGCGCAAAGGAGCCGCCGGCATTGGCATCCAGCGTCTTCTTGACGGAGGCATGGTCGAACCCCCACGAGCTCATCTGCAGGCCCATGCCCGTGTCCGCATCGATCGCACCGGTGCCGTCGGCGCCCAGGCGGTGGCTGCGGATGCGCATGGTCCCGGCCTTGATGTGCAGGGCCCAGTCGCCGCCGAGCTGCTGGTCGAGTTGCGCAAACAGCTCCCGGCTGATCTGGCCATAGCGGTTCCAGCTCGCCATCAGCGCGGTGTCGCGCGGCAGGCCCAGATCGGCACCGCTGGTGGCGCGCGGCAGCCCGTAGCTCCAGGGGCGGCTGTTGGTCTTCTCGTAGCTGGCGCCCAGCGTCAGCACCGTGTCGGGCGTGAGGTCGGTTTCCACGATGCCATAGAGCAGCGACTTCCTGGCCCCGGCGAGCTTGTAGTTGAATTCACGGTCTTCGTGCGCAAGCACGGTCCGTCCGCGGACACGCCCCTCCCATGCCAGGGGGCCGGCCGCGTCCAGCTCGGCACGGCGCTGGTTCCAGCTGCCGGCACCCAGCGTGGCCAGGATCTGCCGCTCCGGGGTCGGGCGCTTGCGGACCAGGTTGATGGAGCCTCCGGGCTCGCCGTTGCCGGCGAACAAGCCGTCCGCCCCGCGCACCACCTGCACGCTGTCGTACATGGCCAGGTTGGGATTGAAGAAGTTCTGGCTGAACGCATCGACCGGCGCCCCATCGACCTGCATGCTCGTGAGCTGAAAGCCGCGCGAGTACAGGTTCGCGGCCTCGCCGCCGTTGCCGGCCACGACCGTGATGCCGGTGGTCTGCTGCATCACCTCGCCCACCGAGCTCAGCCCCTGGTCTTCGATGCGCTGGCGCGTGACCACGGTCACCGATTGCGGCGTCTCGCGCAGCGTCTGGCCCTTGCCCAGCGACACGCGCGAAGCGGCGTACGAACCCGTTCCCTGCGTGGTGTCGTTCTCGATCGCGCGGGCCGTCACCGTCACGGCAGCCAGCGATTCCGCACTGGCAGGCACCCGCGGCCGGGATGTGCGCTCGGGCCAGCGCAAGGTGAACACGCCAGGGCTCGATGGCACGACCTCGATGCCCGTGCCGTCCAGCAGGCGGTCCAGGGCATCGCGCACCGTGTGCCGGCCGCGCAGCGCCGGGGCGCGCAAGCCGGCCGACCGGTCTTCGTCGAACAGGATCTGCTGGCGCGCCTGGGCCGCAAAGGCGCGCAGCGCGCTGCCCAGCGGCTGCGCGTCGATGTCGAACGGCAGCACCGCCTCCTGCGCCCGCACCACGCCCGGTGCCGACCAGGCCGCCAGCACAGCCAGCAGCAGCACGCCGGGTCGCAGGCTGGCCGTCAGCACGGCACGGGCGGCCAGGCGCCCTCCCCAATTTCTCTTTCGCATGTCCATGTTCCTTGTGTCGATCGGGCACCGCCCGCGCGCCGCCACGGGCATGCGGCCATGCTCCGCGGGCTGGGTGCGCACGGCCCGGCGCGTGCAGGACCATGGCTGGATGGACAAGGGGGCGAAAGCCCTGGTTGCTCTGGCTGGCGGTCTGGAAGGCGCCATCGGGGCGCCTTGCCACCTAGAACGCGATCGGCAGAAAAGTCAGAACCCTGGGCGCGAAATAAATCTCAGGCCCGCGTGATCTGCCAGCTGCCATCGGGCCCCTGGCGCACGCGCAGCGGCAGGAAATCGGGCAAGGCCTGCAGGAAGGCCAGCGGTTGCGACGTCGACGCGACGCCCGAGACCGGCAGCGCGCCGAGGTCCGGGCTCGCCAGCGTGACGGGTTGCCCCAGGTAGCGGGCCAGTTCTTCGGCCACCTCGGACAGCGGTGTCCGCCGGAATTGCAGCTGGCCGCTGCGCCAGTCGCCCACGCTGTCCGGCGCGGCCGCGATGCCGCGGTACCTGCCGCCGGGCATGTCGATGGCCAGGCCGGTGCCCGGCCCCATGGTCAGCACCCGCTTCGGGTCGTCGCGCTGCGGCCTCACCTCCACCCTGCCCTGCAGCACCTTGAGCACGGTCTGCGCCGGCGCCGCCCGGACGTTGAAGGCCGTTCCGACCACCTTGACCTGGCTCGGTCCGCTGTCGACCGTGAAAGGCCGTGCCGCGTCCGCCGCGACCTCGAAAAAGGCTTCGCCCCGGTCCAGCTGCACGGCACGGTGCTGCCGGTCGAACTGCACCTGCAGGCGGCTGCCGAAGTTCAGCGTCACGCGGCTGCCGTCGGGCAAGTCCACGCGGCGGGTCTCGCCCGGCGCGGTCTGGACGCTCAGGCCGTAGTGGGAGCGGTCCCATTGCCGCCACGCATGGCCGCCCGACAGCAGCACGAGGCCGGTGAGCAGCAGTGGCGCCAGCACGCGACGGCGGCGTGCCGCGGCCGGCACCCGTCCGCGTGGGGCCGAAGCGGCCGCACCGGGCTGGGCATGTGCTGCGGCAGACGGCCGTGGGCGACGCAAAGGCAGGTCCTGCAACGCGCGGCTGGTGCGGGCCACCGCGGCGAATGCCTCGCGGTGCGAGGCGGCCGCATCCAGCCAGGCGTTCATCGCGCGCTCGTCGGCGCCGGTCCAGCCCGCGGTGTCCCGGCGCAGGAACCAGTCGGCGGCCATCTCGTGCACGGCCATCTCCGACAGGTCCGGTGCGCGCCCGTCGGATGCCGCGATGCTGCCGCGGTCTGCTGGCGGCCGGGCGGCGCTCATGGCCGCTCCGGCCCGGAACCGTGGCCGGCATGCAGCTGCTGCATCTGGTCCAGGCTCGCATAGCGCACGCGCAGGGCGCAGTAGGCCAGCGCACGGCTCAGGTGCTTGGCGACCATGCGCGTGGAGATCCCCATGGCGGCGGCCACCTCCTCGTGGCTGAGCCCGTCGATGCGGTTCAGCAGGAAGGCTTCGCGCTGGCGTTCGGGAAGCTCGTCCAGGGCTTGCTGCAGCCGGTCGATGCGCTGGCGCTGCGCCACGATGTCGGACGGGCACGGCGCGCCAGGCTGCGTGGCAGGCGCCCAGTCCTCGGCCCCCGGAACCTGCGGCACGGTCACGAGTGCTTCATGCCCTCCCTGGCGGCGCCAATCGTCCGTCGACACGCTCCGGGCCACGCGGTACAGATAGGGGCGCTCCTCGTCTTCCTGCAGCTGCTTGCGTGCGACGAGCATGCGCAGGAAGACATCCTGGGTGGCCTCTTCGGCCAGCGCGTTGCGGCCCAGGCGACGGCGCAGCAAACGGGCCAGCGGCGCGCGCCAGCGCGCGTAGAGGCCGGCCAGGGAGCGCGGCGCAGCAGCAGGGTCGGGCTTGCGGGAAGGCGGTGCGGTCAGCAAGAGTTGTCGTTGTCGCGGCAGACAGGGACGGACGCAGAACTCTGGCTCGCAGCTGGGGCCGCTGGCTGAGAAAACGGCGCATTGTAGGCAGGCGGTGCGCAGCCGCGACGCGCCCTGCGTCGCCTCCCCTCAGTGCGTGCGCCCGAGCAGCTCGTAGCTCGCGTCGTCCTGCGCCGTGGAGCGCCGCCCGCGCCCCCAGCCCACGGCGCGGCGGTAGGCGCCGGCCTGGCTCGTGGCGAAGCCTGCGAGCTCCTCGGCCGTGGCCGGCCTGTCGGCCAGCGGCGCGACGTAGAGCGCGTCCTCGGGGCAGTACAGCTCGCACATGAAGCAGGTCTGGCAGTCGTGCTGGCGTGCGATGCGCGGCGCGGCACCGGGCACGGCCTCGAACACGCGGGTCGGGCAAGCCTGCACGCAGATGTTGCAGCCCGTGCAGCGGGCGGGGTCGACGAGTTCGATCATCCTAGATTGGGCAGTTGGATGCGCCCGAGGGCGCCGTGATCGGCGTGCCGGGCAAGGCGCGACGACGCGGCGCACTCCTGTGCGCAAGGAGGAGCAACGCCGCCTGGCGCGGCGAGTGCGGTGCCGACGGGTGCATAGCGTGCTCACCCGGCAGGTGAGCGTGCACGAAGACGCCAAGTCCAGTGTTCATGCGGTGTTCCTGAAGGCTGCGAGCGGTCAACTGCCGAATCTAGGATCAGGCGGCCACCAGCTCCAGCGACGAGTGCACGGCCTGGCGGTCGGTCCAGACCGCGTCCAGGCCGCCGCTGAGCAGCCGGTGGCGCTGCGCGGGGTCGATGGCCGCGTGCTCGGCGCGCCGGGCCATGCCGCGCGTCTCGGTGCGCGCCAGCGCGCTGCGGTACATCCAGCGCGCATGGGCCAGCATGGCGGCGGCCTCGCGCGCGCGCAGCACGGCGTCGACGCCGGCGCCGGCGCCGGCCGGCAGCGCACCGCCTGCGCGCAGCCGCGCCCACAGCGCGTCGAGCCGGCCCAGCGAGTCCTGCAGCACACCGGCCTCGCGCACCCAGTTGCGCTCGGTCGGGAACACCTCGGCCTGCACGGCGCGCACGAGCGCGGCGCTGTCCACGGCCGCGCCCGTGGCGCCCTGCAGGAAGATGCCGCCGGCGCGCCGGGCCGGGCGTGGTGCGCCACCGGCCAGCGGCCGGGCCGCGCGCGCGAAGGCCGCGGCGCCGGCGCCAGCCCACAACCCCGTGGACAGCGCCCAGGCCGCGTTGTGGCTGCCCCCGCCCGTGAAGCCGCCGCAGATCAGCTCGCGCGTGGCCGCGTCGCCGGCCGCGTAGAGGCCGGGCACCGAGGTCGCGCAGTCGGCGTCCACGAGGTCCAGCCCGCCCGTGCCGCGCACCGTGCCCTCCAGCCGCAGCGCGACCGGGAACAGCCGCGTGAACGGGTCGATGCCGAGCCGGTCGAAGGACAGGAAGAAGTTGGGCTGGGCCGCGCGCATCCAGGCCTGCACCTGCGCGTCAGCGCGGTCCAGCCGCGCGTACACGGGGCCGCTGCGCAGCTGCTGCGCGATCACGCTGCGCCCGCGCGACGAGCCCGCGCCCGCGATGGGCTGGCCGCCCTCGTCGTAGAACGTGGCCCAGTTGTAGAACAGCGACTTGGTGACGGACGAGAACGCCGGCCCCAGGCCATAGGCGTTGGAGAACTCCATGCCCGACAGCCGCGCGCCGGCCTCGGCCGCCATGAGTGCGCCGTCGCCGGTCAGGAGGTCGCAGCCCAGGGCCTTGCTCAGGAAGGCGCAGCCGCCCGTGGCCAGCACCACGGCGCCCGCGCGCACCGACCAGGCATCGCCGCGGTCGCGGTGCACGCCCGTGGCGCCGCAGACGGCGCCCTGCGCGTCCACGAGCAGCTCCAGCGCGGGACTGTGGTCCAGGATCTGCGCGCCGGCCGCCTTGGCCTGCTTGCGCATGAGCCGCATGTACTCGGGCCCCTGCAGCGAGTTGCAGCGCAGCCGGCCCTGCGCGTCGCTCGGGAACGGGTAGCCCCACTCCTGCAGCCGCGCGACGTTGTCCCAGGTCTGCGCGAGCACGCGGTCCATCCAGGCCGGCTCGGCCAGCTCGCCGCCCAGCGCATAGCGGCTGGCCTTGGCCTTCTCGCGTGCAGCGCCCTCGGGTTCCACATGCCACAGGCCGGTGCCGGCCGGCGCCGTGGCGCCCGAGGTGCCGCAAAAGCCCTTGTCGGCCAGCAGCACGCGCGCGCCCTGCGCGGCCGCGCCGATCGCGGCCCAGGTGCCGGCGGGGCCGCCGCCGATGACCAGCACATCGGCCTGCAACTGCCGCGTGGCGTCGAGATCGGCGGGCCTGGTGGTGCGCTGCGCGCGCTGCACGGTGGAATCCATGGATGGCTCCGGACGGTGTGAAAGCCCGCGAACTTAGCCTGGGCCGGCGGCGCGCACTACGAAGCTTTGCGTCCATGCTTCTGCGCGAACCGCAGAACGCGCAGCGGATATGCATAGACGGATCGCTTCCTTCGCCACGCGGCGACCGGGCGCTACCGTGGCCCGTCCGAACCCTCAACCGCAGGAGCACCCATGGGCCAGACCAGCACCCCGCACGCAGCACCGTCCACCACCGCCGGCGAGCACCCGCCCGTGCTGGCCGAGGCCTTGCTCGAGCGCATCGGCGCACGCGCGGCCGGCTACGACCGCGAGAGCCGTTTCTTCGACGAAGACCTGGACGACCTGCGCCGTGCCCACTACCTCAAGCTGTGGGTGCCCAAGGCGCTGGGCGGCCAGGGCCTGCAGCTGCCGCAGGTGCTGCGCGAGCAGGCGCGGCTGGCCTACCACGCGCCGGCCACGGCGCTGGCGATCAACATGCACCTGTACTGGAGCGGCACGGCCGCCCATCTGAACCAGCGCGGCGACCACTCGGCCGACTGGATCCTGGACGAGATCGTGGCCGGCAGGATCTTCGCGGCCGGCCATGGCGAGCCCAACAACGACCTGGGCCTGGCCGGCTCCACCGTGCGCGCCGAGCCTTTGGCCGGCGGCGCCTACCGCTTCACGGGCCGCAAGGTGTTCACCTCGCTCGCGCCGGTCTGGGACTGGCTGGGCGTGCACGGCCTGGACAGCTCCGACCCCGCCAACCCGCGCATCGTGCACGCCTTCATCCGCCGCAGCGACCCGGGCCACCGCACCGAGCCCACCTGGGACGCGCTGGGCGTGCGCGCCACGCGCAGCGACGACACCGTGCTCGAAGGCGTGGTGGCGGCCGCGCCCTACGTGACCCGCGTGCTGCCCGCGGGCCCGCCCAACGACCCCTTCATCGAGGGCATCTTCGGTGCCGCCATCCTGCCGATCGCGGCCGTGTACTGGGGCATCGCGCGCCGCGCGTTCGACCTGGCCATCGAGTCGGCGCGCAAGCGCCACTCCGCCGCGCTGGGCGGCAAGACCTATGCGCACCATCCGATCGCGCAGCTCAACGTGTCCAAGGCCGCGATCGAGCTCGATGCCATCGGCGCGCTGCTCGAACGCACGGCCCAGGACTGGGCGGCCGGCGTGGACCATGGCGCGCTGTGGCCGGCCAAGCTGCTCGCGGCCAAGCAGCATGCCGTGGACGGCGCGCGCCGCGTGGTGGACCTCGCGACCGAGGTGGTGGGCGCGGGCTCGCTGCTGCGCCGCAACGAACTCGAGCGGCTCGTGCGCGACGTGCGCTCGGGCCCCTTCCATCCGCCGAACACCGTGGCCAGCCACGATGTGATCGGCAAGAGCTGGCTGGGCGTGCTGGGCGAGGCGGCCTGAGCACGGCGCACCAGGACAAGGGGCCCGCTCAACGGGCCCTTTTTGCATCGTGCGCGTGATCAGGCCGGCCGTTGCAGCCGCTCCGGCCAGGCGCCGATCTGGCGCGCAATGGCCTCGGGCTGCTCTTCCTGCACGAAGTGGATGCCGGCGCCGGCCGCCTGCACCTCCAGCGATCGGATGTGTGTGCGGGCCCAGGCCAGCACCGCGGGAGTGAGCAGAAAACCGGGCTCGAAACGCAGCAGCAGCTTGGGCGTGTCGCTGTGCTGGAGCCAGGGCGCGGCCTGCGCGAGGAAGGCCACGCTGGTGGCGGGATCGCCGTCGATGGGCAGGTTGCGCGGGCCGGCCAGGATCGCGCGGCGCGAATCCGGCGTGGGGAACGGCGCCTGGTAGTGGGCCAGGTCCTCGGGCGCCAATGGCTCGAACGGAGTTGCCTCCGCGGCTTGCCTTCACCCCCCACCGCGCAGAAACACCCTGCCCTCCGCAATGCGGCGCGCGGTCCGGTGGATCAGGGCGCAGGCCATGCCCCCAGACTGCGGGTCCGCCAGTGCACGCACCTGGATGATGCCGTTGGGATGGCCCAGCCGGAGCTCTTGCTGCGCGGCCGCGCGCGCGGACAGCAGGGGCACCACGACCGAGCCCGGCAGCCGCGCGGCCATGCCGATGGTCGCGGCCACCGTGGCGCCCACGGTCTTGGTGAAGGAGCCGCCGGCGAACTGGCGGCACACCAGATCCACCTGGTCGGCCTGCAGGCTCGCGCCGGGCGCAGACAAACGATGCGCCGCAGCCGGACTGACCAGCACCAGAATGGGCGTGGCGGGCGCGGCGGCGGTGTTCCAGTAGTCGGCCAGGCCAACCGCGTAGGCGACAGCCTTGCGGATGGCGTCGAGCCGGGGCGCCAAGCCCGGCACCGCGTGCAGCGCGGGCGGCAGCTCGGTGCCGACCAGGCCCACGGCTGCCGCCGGCACGCAGACCACCAGGTTGGCGCCGTCGACCACGCTGAGTTCCACCTCACCGACACCGTCCACCGGCAGCACCGTGGCCGCCTGCCGCAGCGGCATCAGCCGCCCGGTGGCGGCGCCCACCGCGCGCGAGAAATCCAGTGCGATGGGCGCGCCCGTGCCGGGCACGCCATCGATGCTGCAGTCGCCGCGCCATTGGGGTTCTGCGTCCTGCACGGGCACGTCGGCGTGGATGATCTTCTGGGTGTTGACATTGAAGATGCGCACCCGCGTCACGCCCTCCCGCGCTGCGACAAGGCC
>DATKFT010000225.1:0-5615 GCA_035544335.1 Pseudorhodoferax sp. | reverse complement strand
GGGCACACCACGCTGGGGCACACGGCGATCGCCGAGGCCGAGCAGCGCCTGGGCATGCAGGTGGACTTTTTGACGCTGGCCAAGGAGATCGCGCTGTCGCACCAGGAGAAGTGGGACGGCACGGGCTACCCGCAGGGGCTGTCGGGCGATGCGATCCCGCTGTCGGCGCGGCTCATGGCGCTGGCCGACGTGTACGACGCGCTGATCAGCAAGCGCGTGTACAAGCCCGCGTTCACGCACGAGGAGGCCGTGCGCATCGTGCTGGAGGGGCGCGACAAACACTTCGACCCCGACATCGTGGACGCCTTCTCGGCCGTGGCCGAGGACTTCCGGGCCATCGCCGCGGCGCACCGCGACGAGGAGTGATGCCGGCCACGCCCGACCGCTTCACGGCGCTGCGCCCGCGTCTGTTCGCCATCGCCTACCGCATGCTGGGCATGCGTGCCGATGCCGAGGATGTGGTGCAGGACGCCTGGCTGCGCTGGCACGGCAGCGACCAGGCGGCCGTGCAGTCGGCCGAGGCCTGGCTGGTCACGACCGTCACGCGGCTGGCGCTGGACCGGCTGCGTGCCGCCAAGGCCGAGCGCGAGGCCTACCTGGGCTTCTGGCTGCCCGAGCCGCTGGTCGCACTGGACACGCACACACCCGAGGCGGCCGCCGAGCAGGCCGGCGAACTCTCGGTGGCCATGATGTGGGTGCTGGAGCGGCTGGCGCCCGAGGAGCGGGCGGCCTATCTGCTGCGCGAAATGTTCGACCAGGACTACGCCGACATCGCCCAGCTGCTGGACAAGAGCGAGGCCGCCTGCCGCCAGCTCGTGCACCGCGCCAGCGAGCGCGTGCAGCGCGAACAGCCGCGCTTCGCGGTGCCGCGCGAAGCGCATCTGCGCGTGCTCGAGCGCTTCGTCGCGGCAGCCCGCAGCGGCGCGCGCGACGCGCTGCAGGCGCTGCTGGCCGAGAACGCCGAACTGATCGGCGACGGCGGCGGCAAGGTGCCGTCCTTCGGCAAGGTGCTGCAGGGTGCGTTCCGCATCGCCAACCTGTTCTTCGCGACCTTCCGGCGCGCGCCGGACGCGGTGCTCTACCGCATCGCCACGGTCAATGGCGAGCCCGGGCTGCTGCGCTATGTGGAAGGCCGGCTCGAATCGGCCCAGGCCTTCGTGACCGACGGCGAGAAGATCCTCGCGATCTACGCCATCCGCAACCCCGACAAGCTGCGCGCGCTGCCGCAGACGCCGTGAAACCACCCCGTCTGGCTGGCTCACTGCGTGTCGCCATCCGATACCCCTCAAGGGGCGCACCCGGCGGCCGGGCACGCCCGTTCCGCGGGTGCACGCGCATGGCCTGCTCCGCGGCCTTCTGAACCTTTGTTGAGGAGCCGGTGCTTCGCCCTGCGGGCGGCGCGCCAGTGCGATGGGCGACTGCAATGCGCAACGGGCCCCGCAGGGCCCGTTGTGCTTCATGGCGGTTGCGACCGCTCAGCGCTCGATCGTCAGCGCCACGCCCATGCCACCGCCGATGCACAGCGAGGCGATGCCCTTCTTGGCGTTGCGCTTGCCCATCTCGTGCAGCAGCGTGACCAGGATGCGGCAGCCCGAGGCCCCGATCGGGTGGCCGATGGCGATGGCGCCGCCGTTCACGTTGATCTTGCTGGTGTCCCAGCCCATCTCGTTGTTGACCGCGCAGGCCTGGGCCGCGAAGGCTTCGTTGATCTCCAGCAGGTCCAGGTCGGCGGCCTTCCAGCCCGCGCGCTCCAGCGCCTTGCGCGAGGCCGGTGCCGGGCCCATGCCCATGATGGCCGGGTCCAGGCCCACGGTGGCGAAGCTCGCGATGCGGCCCAGCGGGGTCAGGCCCAGCGCGGCGGCCTTCTTGGCCGTCATGACGACCACGCCGGCCGCGCCGTCGTTGATGCCCGAGGCATTGCCCGCGGTCACGCCGCCGGCCTTGTCGAAGGCCGGGCGCAGGCCGGCCAGGGCCTCGGCCGTGGTCTTCTTGTTGATGAACTCGTCGGCAGCGAACACCACCGGGTCGCCCTTCTTCTGCGGGATCGTCACGGGCACGATCTCGTCCTTGAACTTGCCGGCTTCCTGGGCCGCAGCGGCCTTTTGCTGGCTGGCCAGCGCGAACGCGTCCTGCGCCTCGCGGCTGATGCTGTACTGCTTGGCCACGTTCTCGGCCGTGATGCCCATGTGGTACTGGTTGTAGACGTCCCACAGACCGTCGGTGATCATGGAATCGGTCATCTTCCAGTCGCCCATGCGCTGGCCGTCGCGCGAGCCCAGCAGCACGTGCGGGGCGGCGCTCATGTTCTCCTGGCCGCCGGCGATCACGATGTCGCTGTCGCCCCAGGCCACGGCCTGGGCGGCCAGCATCACGGCCTTGAGGCCCGAGCCGCAGACGGCGTTGATGGTCAGGCCGGGCGTGGCCTTGTCCAGGCCGCTCTTGACCACGGTCTGGCGCGCCGGGTTCTGGCCCGAGCCCGCGGCCAGCACCTGGCCCATGATCACTTCGCCGACCTGGCCGGCATCCAGCTTGGCGCGCGCGAGCAGTTCCTTCACCACGGTGGCACCCAGTTCGGGCGCAGCGATCTTGGCCAGGCTGCCGCCGAACTTGCCGACGGCGGTGCGGGTGGCGGCGACGATGACGATGTCTTCCATGTCTCTTCCTTCAACGGTACGTGATTGACGGGAACTCGGGATAACGGGAATCGGGTTCAGGCCTTGGCCTTGACGTAGCGGCCGGGCGCGGGCTCGATGGCCTTGTATTGTGCGCGTCCGTAGCCGCGCGGTGCAGCAAGCTGGCGGCCGGCATGGCCGGCCAGCCAGCCCGACCAGTCGGTCCACCAGCTGCCCGGATGCTCCTTGGCGGCGGCCAGCCAGTCCGCGTGCTTGGCCGGGAACTTGGTGTCGCTGCCGATCCAGTGGCTGCGCTTCTTCTTGGCCGGCGGGTTGATCACACCCGCTATGTGGCCCGAGGCCCCCATCACGAAGCGCTTCTTGCCCGGCAGGTGCTGCGTGGACGCGTAGGCGCCACCGATGGGCACGATGTGGTCTTCGCGCGAGCCGTAGATGTAGACCGGCAGGTCGAGCTTGGACAGGTCGATCTTCTCGCCGCAGGTCTGGGCCTGGCCGGGCTTGACGAGCCGGTTCTCGAGGTAGGTGTTGCGCAGGTACCAGGCGTAGAACGGGCCGGGCAGGTTGGTCGAATCGCTGTTCCAGTACAGCAGGTCGAAGGGCGGCGGCGTCTCGCCCTTGAGGTAGTTGCCGACCACGTAGTTCCAGACCAGGTCGTTGGGCCGCAGGAAACTGAAGGTCGAGGCCAGGTCGTTGCCGGGCAAGAGGCCGCCCTGCCCCATCTGCATCTCGCGGTACTTGACCATGTTCTCGTCGATGAACACGTCCAGCACGCCGGTGTCGGTGAAGTCGAGGAAGGTGGTCAGCAGCGTGAGCGCGGCGATGGGCTTTTCGCCGCGCGCGGCGAGCACGGCGGCCGCCGTGGTCAGGATGGTGCCGCCCACGCAGAAGCCCAGCGCATTGATCTGCTTGGCGCCCGTGATGTCCTGCACCACGCCGATGGCGCGGATGGCCGCGTCCTCGATGTAGTCGTCCCAGGTCTTGTGCGCCAGCGACTGGTCGGGGTTGCGCCAGCTCACGACGAAAGTGCGGTGGCCCTGCTCCACGGCGTAGCGGATCAGCGAGTTCTCGGGCTGCAGGTCGAGGATGTAGAACTTGTTGATGCAGGGCGGCACCAGCAGGAACGGGCGCTCGTAGACCTTGGCCGTGAGCGGCTTGTACTCGAGCAGCTGGAACAGCTCGTTCTCGAACACCACGGCGCCTTCGGTCGTGGCCACGTTGCGTCCGACCTCGAACTGGCTCTCGTCGGTCATCGAGACATGGCCCTGCTGGATGTCGTGCAACAGGTTCTTCATGCCCTTGGCGATGCTCTCGCCCTGGGTCTTGAGCGCCAGCGCCTGGGCCTCGGCGTTGAGCGCCAGGAAGTTGCTGGGCGAGGTGGCGGCCATCCATTGCTCGATGGCGAAGCGCAGGCGCGCACGCGTCTTCTCGTCGCCCTGCACGGCATCGGCCAGGCCCATCAGCGTGCGCGCGTTGAGCAGGTAGCTCGCGGCCGAGAACGCGGCCATGGGATTGCCGGACCAGGCCTCGCCCGCGAAGCGCTTGTCACGCTGCAGCGATTGCTGCAGGTTCTGGCCCCACAGCGCGCCGACCTCGCTGAGGTACTGCTTTTGCAGTTCCTGCAGCTTGTCCGGCGCGAACGACAGCGCCGGCATCGCTGCGGCAGCAGGCGCTCCCATCGGCGCGCCCCCCGCCTGCATGGCCTTGGCGAGCATGTCGCCCATGAGGCTCTGGAACTGCTGGGCTGCCTGGCCCCAGTCTGCTTGAGAATGCATCGCGTCTCCTCGACCCTTGAAGCCCCAGGATCCCTGGGGTAAACCCGGATTACACCAGCACCCTGAGAGGTGCGGCAACTTCTTTTACGTTTATGTACCTGGTCGTGATCGCTTGGTTGTATGTGGCCCTGATGATGGCGGTGGCCGAGGCCACCAGTACACAGGGCACGCTGCTCGGTGCCCTGGTGACCTTTGTACTCTATGGGCTCGGCCCCGTGGCACTGGTGGTTTACCTCATGCTGGCGCCGGCGCGGCGCAAGCTGCTGCGCGCGCGCGAGGCCGCCGAGTTCGCGGCCCAGCAGCAGGCGCAGCGTGCCACCTCAGTCGGCGAGCCAGATGCAGGCGGCCATGCGCCCGCTGACGCGGTCGCGCCGGTGCGAAAAGAACCTTGAGGGGTTGGCGACCGTGCACCACGGTTCGCTGCCGTCGTTGCCATGGACACCCTGCAGCCCGAGCCCGGCAAGCCGCTGGCGCGCGAGCGCGGGCAGGTCGGCCAGCCACTTGCCGGGCGCGTGGGGACGAAAGCAGGTGGCCGCCCCGGCCGACCGCGCCACGAAGACAGCCCTGACCTCGTCGCCCACCTCGAAGGCCGAGGGGCCGATGCAGGGGCCCAGCCAGGCCAGCCACTGCGCCTGCGGCACGGCCTGCTGCAGCGCCGCGACGGTGCTGTCCAGTACGCCTTCGGCCAGGCCGCGCCAGCCCGCATGCGCGGCCGCCACGGCACGGCCTGCGGTATCGCAGAACAGCACGGGCAGGCAGTCGGCGACCATGATGGTGCAGGCCAGGCCGGGGCGCTGGCTCAGGCAGGCGTCTGCGATGACGACCGATCCAGGAACAGTGTGCGGGCTCGGCAGGCGCTCGACCACGGTGCCGTGGACCTGCTGCATGAACACCGGCGCAGCGCCCAGCTGCTGCGCCAGCAGGGCGCGGTTGCGCTGCACGGCGGCGCCATCGTCGCCCACGTGGTCCCCCAGGTTCAGGCTGTCATAGGGCGCAGCCGAGACGCCGCCATCGCGCAGGCTCATCAGCGCCCGGACCTTGGCGGGCGCGGGCCAGTCGGGAAGCAGGACGTCCATCAGGCTTCGAAGTCCGGGCAGGCCGAAGGCTGGGCCTGCTGCACGGCCGGCAGGGCCATGCCGGCCTCGCAGGCGGCCAGCGTCAGCGGCAGGCCGGACAGGTCGACCGCGAAGCGCTGCGCGTTGAAGATCTG
>DATKFT010000224.1:0-5335 GCA_035544335.1 Pseudorhodoferax sp. | reverse complement strand
TGCTCGTGGCCGCCTGCGTGCCGCTGATCCTCGTGGCCCGTGGCCGCTGGGACCTGCTGATCGTGGGCGGCGCCGCCGTGGTGCTCGGGCTGGCCGTGGCCAGTGCCACGCGCGGCGAGTTCGTGCGCGTGTTCTTCGCGCGCGCGAACGAGTTCTCGGCACCGGGCTCCAGCGGCTTCGCGCGCTTCATCGGCGGCTTCTACCTGTTCGAGCAGTTCCAGTGGCAGGACCCGTTGCGCACGCTGTTCGGCTTCGGCGCGGGTTCGGTGGACGGCTACACCCGGCAGGCCAACCTGCCGGTCTCGGGCACCAACATCCTGTTCAAGATGGTGTTCGAGTTCGGCCTGGTCGGCGCCGCGGCCTACTTCGGCTTCCTGGCCTGCTGCTTCACGCGCAGCCAGGCGCCGCGCCTGCTCAAGTTCGTGCTGATCCTGACCTACGCGCTGGGCGGCATCTACATCCCGTTCTCGCACGCGCTGGTTTTCGGCCTGGTGCTGTGGCCCGTGGCCGGCGCCGCGCTGCAGGAGGGCGAGCCGGGGCCAATGGGCCCGCCCGCCGAGAGCTGGGCCTACGCCGACCGCGCGCCGCGCGCCGATGGGCATCCGGGGGCACAGGGAGCACAGGGGGCGCCGGCATGACGCAACGCGACGCGCGCATCGATTTTTTGCGCGGCTTCTTCATCCTGTCCATGTGCGTGGACCACCTGGGCTATCTGCTGCAGGTGATCGGCAACCAGGCCGCGGCCAAGGTCTACACCTACCAGAGCCTGGGCTGGTCGAGCGCGGCCGAGTTCTTCGTGTTCTTCTCGGGCTATGTGATCGCCACGGTCTACCGCCGCACGCTGGACGCGCGGGGTTTCTGGCGCACGCAGCTGCGCGGCCTGCACCGCAGCTGGGAGCTGTACGTGCGCAACGGCCTGGTGTTCCTGCTCGTGCTGGCGCTGGTGCCGCTGCTGTTCGCCGGCAGCGCAGACAGCGCCGGCCTGCTGCAGGGCACGCGGCTGTACCTGGCCGAGGATCTGGGTGCGCAGGTGGTGCCGGCCTTCATGCGCTTTGCCTACTTCCCGACCTTCCTGGAGGTGCTGCCGCTGTACATGGTGCTGATGGCCGTGGCGCCGGCCTTCCTGCTCGTGCAGGCGCGGCTGCGCTGGCTGCCGATCGCGCTGTCGGCCGCGCTGTGGCTCGCGGTGCAGGCCGACCCGGGGCTGAACTTCCACACGCCGGGCGCCTGGCACTTCAATCCCTACGCCTGGCAGTTCGTGTTCTTCCTGGGCGTGTGGATCGCCACCGAGATGCCGCTGGACCGCGTGGACCGCTCGCAGCGCGGTCGCAAGCTGGCCCTGGTGCTGTCGCTGCTGGCGGGCTGCGCGCTGCTCAAGGCGCTGGACAAGGCCGACGCCGTGCTGCCGCTGGTCGGCGCGCTGGACGTGCCGGGCACGGGCAAGACGGACGTGGGGCCGCTGCGGCTGCTGCACTTCCTGCTCGTGCTGTGGCTGATCGCGCTGGCCATGCCGCCCCACGACTGGGTGCGCGGCCATGTGCTGGCGCGCAGCGTGGCGCGCGTGGGCCAGCATTCGCTGGACTGCTTTTGCGCCAGCATCGTGGGCTGCTATGTGCTCGCCGGCCTGTTCGCGCTGAGCGCGCGGGGCACGTCCGTGTACTTCGTGCTGCAGGCCATCAACATGTCCAGCCTCGTGCTGTTCGCGTGCTGGCTGCAGTGGCTCAAGACCCCGCCGTGGCGCACGCCACCGGCCGGTCCGGTCCGCCAGCCGCGGGACCAGGACCGCGCGCCGCAGGGCGCGCCGGGGACGGGGCTGGGTTCCGCGGCTTGACTGCTGGCACAAGGAGCGAACACATGCACGACACCTCCCCCCCGACCACCATGGCGCTGCGGCGCCGCCAACTCCTGAGGCTGCCGCTCGCAGTCCCGCTGGCATGGGCGCTGCCGCCGGCGCTCGGCGTGGCCGGCCTGGCGGGCCTGCGCCGGCCCGCCATGGCCCAGCCCGCGGCGCCGCCCTCGGCCGAGCGGGCCGCGCAGACGCTGGGCTTTTACATGGGCCCGGGCTGCAACGGCACGGTGCGGCTCAACAAGCAGGCGGCCTGGCTGGGCCGCGCGGCCCAGTGGCATGCCGACTTCCTCGCGCAGGATTCCTGGACCGAACTCGTCAAGGCCGCCACGCGCGGCGCGCAGTGCTGGCAGCCCACGGGCCTGGCCACCACGATCGGCGTGCCCATGCTGCCGCGCCAGGCCGGCGTCGACCTGGCCAGCGGTGCGCGCGGCGACTACGACACCTACTTCGTGCAGGTGGCCCAGGCGCTGGTGCGCAACGGCCTGGGCAACGCCGTGCTGCGCATCGGCTGGGAGTTCAACCACGACTGGTTCGCCTGGCGTGCCGACCGCGACCCCGTGGCCTGGACCGCGTTCTGGCGCCGCATCGTGGCGGCCATGCGCGGCGTGCCCGGCGCGGGCTTTCGCTTCGATTGGTGCCCGGCCTGGGGCACGGGAAAACTGGCGCCCGAGCGGGTCTACCCGGGTGACGACGTGGTCGACATGATCGGCATGGACATCTACAACACCACCTGGAACCCGACCACGCCCGAGCAGCGCTGGATCGTCAAGCGCGACCAGCCGCACGGCCTGGTCTGGCACCGCACGTTCGCCGCGCAGCATGGCAAGCCGGTCTCGTTCCCCGAGTGGGGCACGGGCCTGCGGCCCGACGGCCGCGGCGGTGGCGACGACGCCTACTTCATCCAGCAGATGGCGGCCTGGCTGGCCGGCTCCGAGCTGGCCTACCACATCTACTGGGACTACAAGGCGCCGGACTTCAACGCCCGGCTGTCCGACGGGTCCAAGCCTGCGGCCGAGGCCGCCTTCCTGGCAGCGTTCGGGGGCGCACGGTGAGCGTGGTCGCTGCCGGCATGGCGCTGGGCTGCGCGCGGCTGGGCTCGGCGCTGACGCCGCTGGACCACACGCAGAGCATCGCGCTGCTGCAGCGCGCCTACGCGCTGGGCGTGCGCCATTTCGACACGGCCAGCATCTACGGCCAGGGCGACAGCGAACGCCTGCTCGGCGAGGCGCTCGCGCCCTACCGCGACCGGATCTGCCTGGCCAGCAAGGCAGGCCAGTTGCTCACGCCGCGCCAGGCCCTGCTGGCGCCGCTCAAGCCGCTCGTGCGCTGGGTCGCCGCGCGCAGGCAGCACGTGCACCAGCGCGTGGCGCAGGCGCGTGCCCAGGGCGTGCCGCGCTGCTTCGAGCCGGGCTACATCGCGCGCTCGCTGCACGCCAGCCTCAAGCGCCTGCGCACCGACCGGCTGGACCTGTTCTACCTGCACAGCCCGGCGCCCGAGGTGCTGGAGGACGCGCCGCTGTTCGCCCGGCTCGCACAGCTGCAACGCCAGGGCCTGTTCGGCGTGCTGGGCGTGTCCTGCGACGACCTCGTGCTCGCGCAGCGCGCCGCCGCGCACCCGCAGGTCCAGGTGGTGCAGTTCGCGTTCGACGGCGGGGCCCTGTCCCGGGCCGTGGCCGCCACGCTGGAGCGCAGCGGCAAGACCGCCGTGCTGCGTGGTCTGGCGCAGTGGCGCGACGCCGCGGCACCGGGCGATGGCGATGCCGCCATGGTCCAGGGCCTGCGCCAGATGCTGGACCTGCCCGCCTGCGCCGGCGTGCTCGTGGGCACGACCGATGCGGGCCACCTGCAACACAACCTGGGCGCATTCCAACGTGCGCTCGCACAGCAAGAAGCCGCATGAGAGTTGCCACCCGCGTTCCGTTCCGTCCCCAGCCGCAAGGCCTTGGCATGGGAGCGCTGCCATGAAGGGCCTGTGGATCGCCCGTGCGCAGCCCTTTCCGCTGGACACCGGCGACCGCATCTACAGCGCGCGGCTGCTGCGTGCCGTGGCCGAGGCGGGCGCCGACATCACGTTCACGGGCTTTGCCTGCACGCCGGCCGAGGCCGTGCCCGCCGACTGGCCCGTGCGCTGGCGCCTGGTGCCCGGCACGCCGCGCGGCCAGGCGCGCGCGCTGCTGAGCAGCATGCCGCTGGTGGCGGCCGCCCACGCCACGCCGGCCTACCGGCGGCTCGTGGCCGAGCTGGCGCGCGAGGCCTGGGACTTCGTGGTGTTCGACCAGTACGGCCTGGGCTGGGCCATGGCGCCGTTCCTGCGCCGGCGCGCCGATGGCCGCGCGCCCGTGCTCGTGCATGTGGCGCACGACCACGAGGCCTCGGTCTACGCCTCGCTCGTGCGCGGCTTCCAGGGCCCGGCCTGGAAGCACGCCGGCCTGTGGCAGAACTGGCTCAAGACCCGCCGCATCGAGCGCCACATCGCGCGCAACGTGGACCTGGTCACGGCCATCACGCCCGAGGACGCCGCGAAGTTCAAGGCCGATGCGCCCGAGACGGCCAGCGTGGTGCTGACGCCGGGCTACGACGGCGCGGTGTCCACGCGGCTGCGCATGCCGGCCGACCAGCCGCGCAACGTGGTCATGGTGGGCAACTACCACTGGGTCGCCAAGTCCGAGAACCTGCGCCAGTTCGTGGCCGCTGCCGATGCGCTGTTCGCGCAGAACGGCATCACGCTGCATGTGATCGGCGGCATGCCCGAGGCGCTGGCCGCGCAGCTGCGGCGCAGCAGCCGCGCCACCGTCATCCACGGCTTCGTGGACGACGTGGCGCCGCACTTCGCGAACGCGCGCCTGGCCATCGTGCCCGAGGCCATCGGCGGCGGCTTCAAGCTCAAGTTCTTGGACTACATCTTCCACCGCGTGGCCGTGGCCACGCTGGCCCACGCGGCAGCCGGCCTGCCGGGTGAGATCCGCGCGAGCATGGTGCAGAGCGAGGATCTGGCCGGCCTGGCCCAGGCCATCGTGGACGTGGTCGGCGACGATGCGCGGCTCGATGCGCTGCAGCAGCGCGCGTTCACGGCCGCGCAGTCGCGCTACCGCTGGTCCGACCGCGGCCACGCGTTGCTGGCCGCCGTGCGTGCGGCCCAGGCCCAACCCCAGGCGGCCCTGGCCGTGCAGCCCGGCGCATGACGCAGCGCAGCGCCACCACCTGGCTGTTCGTGGACGCCGTGCCCGACTTCGGCGGCCACGAGGTCATGCTGCTGCGCTGGCTTCAGGCGCTGCAGGCGCCGGGCATGCCGATCCGGCCCGCGCTGCTCGCGCGCGCCGAGGGCCGGCTGCAGCAGCAGGCGCCGGCCGGCCTGGCCTGCCCGCCGCTGCCTGCACGCGCGCCGCTGTGGCGCGAGCTCGTGGCGCTGGTGCGCCAGGTGCGCGCGCTGCGGCCCGAGTGCGTGGTCGTGGCCAGCGGCGCGCTGGGCGCGCACGTGCCGCATGT
>DATKFT010000223.1:0-1750 GCA_035544335.1 Pseudorhodoferax sp. | reverse complement strand
CGAGGACTTCCTGCGCCTGGCGCAGCGCATCCTGCAGGCGCAGGAGGCGCTGGCCCGGCACTTCCGCTGCTCGCCCATCGCCGGCCAGGTGCGTTTCGGCGTGCCCGAAAGCTTCATGCGCGAAGGCCTGCCGCAGCTGCTGCGCCAGTTCTCGCGCAGCTGCCCCAATGTGCGGCTGGAGGTCAGCGTGGGCCTCACGCTGGACCTCGCGAGCATGGTGCGCGAGCGCGAGATCGACCTCGCGGTGGTGGTGTCGCTGCCCGGCGCCGTGCAGGGCGAACTGCTGCAGCGCCAGCCCATGGTCTGGGCCGCGGCCGAGGGTTTTGCCTGGACACGCGCCACCTCGCTGCCGCTGGCCTACTCGCCGCCGCCCTGCGTGTGCCGCCAGGTCAGCATCGACGCGCTGAACCAGGCCGGCATCGCCTGGCACGCGGCCTTCAGTTCGCACAGCCTGCACGACCTGCGCGCGGTCGCGCTGAGCGGGCTGGCCGTGGCCAGCTTCACGCACGACAACCTGCGCCCCGGCATGGCCGTGCTGGACGAACGCGCCGGCCTGCCGCCGCTGCCCATGCTGGACTTCACGCTGGCCTACAGCGAGGACAGCCCGGCGCAGCGCAGCCCTGCCGTCGCCGAACTGGGCCGGCTCATCGCGCAGGCCAGCTGGGCACGCGATCAGCCGGCCCGGCGGCCCCGGCGTGCGCCGGCCGCGGTTGTCGCCGGCTGAGCGCGTGTCGACGGCCTGACAGCGCGGCAGCGGCCTCGCCGCCCCACCGGGCGCCCATGCTGGCCCTGCCACAGGGGCCGGCAAGCGCTTGTTGCAAAATGCAGGTTTCTTCCATGTTCCCGTCGGCGCTCCCCTCGCGGGTCCGCTGGCAGCGATCCGCCACGCCACACCTGCGGCCATCGACGGTCCAGCCGCCCTGTTCGATCCCGGCGCGGGCGGCCACCCCCACATGCAGCCGCGTTGGCACATCGTTGCGCACCCGCTACCATCCCTCTCTATGTCACGCTACAACGCCCCCTTCGAGATCCACGTCCACGGCCAGGTGCCCTTGCGCGCGGAAGTGAGCTACGAGCAGATCCAGGAGGCGCTCAAACCCCTGTGGAAATACGCCGGCGCCCGCTCGCTGGCGGCGGCCGCGGCCAGCGCCTACGAAGAAGAGCCCGGCATCCGCTTCGAGCCCGCCGAGCACCTGCTGGACATGTGCTGGACCGTGCCCGGCGACGAGGACTTCAAGCAGGCGCTCGACGAGATGTGCATGAGCCTGAACGACCTGTCCGAGCAGGGTGCGGCCATCGAGGTCAGCTTCTACGACGCCGAGTTCGACGAGGACGAGGAAGGCCCCGAGGACGAGGAGTCGCGCGACGACTTCGTGATGCTGTTCGTGGGCCCCAATCCGGCCGCCATCATGCAGGTGCAGCGCGACCTGCTCGTGCAGGACGTGATCCACACCATGGAGCGCCATTTCGACGCGAGCGAGCTGTCGGGCGTGGTGGCCGAGATCGACAAGCTGTTCACGCAGCGTTTCGACGCGCTGACCAATTCGCTGGACCTGGGCAAGCCTTCGCGCGGCCCGGGCTCGGGCGGCGGCCATGGCGGCGGTGGCCGCCGGCCGCGCCACCTGCATTGAGACGTCCGTCGCGACATCCCTGAAGGCCGCTGCGCGGCCTGCGCGGCCACCGGCGGTGGATCCTGGTGCTCAGGCGCGCGGCGCGCGCCACAGGTTCAGCAGGTTGCCCACGAGGATCA
>DATKFT010000222.1:0-3002 GCA_035544335.1 Pseudorhodoferax sp. | reverse complement strand
AGCATGCGCACACGGCCCAGCCGGTCGCCCGGCACCAGCACCTGGCCACCGTCCGGATGCAGCCGGTAGGGCACGCCCTCGGCATCCAGCACGGCCATCATGTCGGCCGGTGCGATGCGTTCCCGTGCGCCGAAGACCGGCTTGTAGGCAGCGTCGCTGCGCCACAACAGCATCATGACCACGGCGGTCACGCCGACGGCCAAAAGCATGATGGGCAGCAGCGACTTGGCCAAGCCGGGCGGCAGCGTCGGCATGCCGCTGGCGCGCAGGTTCTGGACTCCAGTCTTCAGGGTGGCGAGCACGGGAAAGTCCTGCAATCAGATCGGCAGCTTGACGAGGTCTTCGACCGCGCCCATCACCTTGTTGCGCACCTGCATCAGCATCGAGAACGACAGGCTGGCCTGCTGGCTGGAGAGCATCGCGCCGACGAGGTCGTCGCTTTGCCCGCTGTCCACCGCCGCCATCTGCTGGCCGGCCTCATGGTCCTGCTGGTTCACGCCGTCGATGGCCTGGCGCATGCGCTGGGCAAAGCCTGCACCGGGCGCGGGCTCCGGGCCGTCGTACGGCGCCTGGGGCAATGCCATGGTCAGTGCGGCGGCTTGGGCCTTGATCTGGGCCAGATTCGTCGCGATCGCGCTTCCTACACTGTTTGCCATGGCAACATTCCCTCGCTTCTGTATCGCTCAAACACAGTGAGTGTTGAGTATTTCGCACCATCATAAGTGCATTTTTCTCGTTCTTTGTGAATTTTACGCACCTATCTTTGGTGGGTGTATGGAAGTGGTGACTTTTTTGAATCTATACAAGCACTTGGAGAAGACCATGGTCACAAGATGTAGCTTCTGCAGGCCATGGTGTTGCGCGGCTGTGCGCGGCAGTGGAGGCTGATCCATGGAATGGAGCAAGCTGATGGGAGGCATGCTGCTGGTGGCCGCCGCAGGCGTGCTGCTCGTGATTGCCGTGCTGCGGGTGCGCGAGGCGCGCAGGGCGCTGCAGGAGGCGCGGTCCGCGCTGACCGCACGCAACCAGTTCCTCGGCATGATGGCCCACGAGATGCTGACGCCGCTGCAGACCATCGTGAGTTCGGTGGAGCTGATCGAGCTGGGCGGCAAGGTGCCGCCGGGCGACGAGACCTTCCGCCGGCTGCGGCGCAGCGCGCAGCAGCTGGAGGCGCAGATGAACGACACGGTGGAGTTCGCCCGCCTGTCGGGAGGGCGGCTCAAGGTCTCGCCCACGCTGTTCCAGCCCGATCTGATGATGGAGCTGATCGTGGCCGAGTTCGATGAAGCGGCGCGCGAGCGCGGCGTGCTGCTCCAGGTGCAGATCGACCCGCAACCCTGTCCGCGCGTGGTCACCGATCCCGCGCGGCTGCGCCAGATCGTCGCCAACCTGGTCTCCAACGCCGTGAAATACGCGAGCCCCGGCGAGGTCGTGTGTTCCATCCAGGTGCGCGAGGCGGCGCGCGAGATCACGGTGGCGGTGATCGACCAGGGCCCGGGCTTCGACGCCTCGGTGAATCTCTGGGAGCCATTCACGCGCGGACGCGACCATGCCCAGATGGGCAGCGGGTTGGGGCTGGCCGTGGTCAAGCTCATGGCGGAACTGCTGGGCGGACGGGCCAGCGCGGTCAGCCGGCCGGGTCAGGGCTCGACCTTCACGGTGCGCGTGCCCGTGGAGATCGAGGCCAGCGCGCGCGGAGCGCTCGCCCATGCCGCCGACCGGCGCCTGCGCGTGCTCGTGGTCGAGGACGATCCGGACGTGCGCGCCAGCCTGCAGGCCATGCTCGGGGCGCTGGGCGCGCAGGCCGATCTGGCCTGCTCGGTGCGCGAGGCCAGCGCCAGCCTGGATGCGCACCGCTACGACGGCGTGCTGCTGGACCTTCGTCTGCCCGATGGCTCGGGCTACGCCGTGGCCGAGCGCGCCCGCACGCCCGGGGCCCTGAATCTGCAGACGCCGCTGGTTGCGCTATCGGCCTACCACGAGGCCGACGTAGTGGGCGACGCGCTGTTCGCCGCGAAATTCGAAAAGCCCATCAGCGCGGGGCGCCTGCGTTCGGCGCTCGCGCTGTTCGGCGGCGAGGGGGGGTAGGCGGGGAGGAGGGCGACCGCGCGCGCCGTGGCGGTCGCGCGCGTCGCATGGTCGGTCTGGATGCGGCGAGGAGCGCGATCGACCTACTTGGTCACCGGCTGCTCGAGCAGCTGGCGCACCTGGGAGATCACGAGCGCCAGGCGGAACGGCTTTTCGATGACAGGCACGCGCAGGGCTGTTGCCATGTGGACGATGTCGGCCTCGCCGGCGTGGCCTGCAGCGATGGCGCCTGTCGTGAGCAGCATGGGCACGGAAGGCTGTGCGCGCCGGATGGTCTGCAGCACCTGGCTGGCCGTCTGTCCGTTGAGCCACCAGTCGATCAGGTAGGCATCGAAGGGGGCGGCGGTGGCGCGCTGGGCGAGCTCGCTGGCCGAGCCGAACAGCTCCACATGGAAGCCCGAGCCTTCGAACGCGTCCTTCATGTTGGCGGCCAGGTCCCGCGAGTCCTCGAGCACCGCGATGCGTGGCAAGGCCCGCTGCGAGGGCGTGATGACGAGCTGCAGCACGCGGCGGCGTGGCCCGGGGCCCGGGTGTGCCGCATAGGGCTGGATCAGCCACTCGGCACCGTGCTGGATGGCGACCAGCTCGCAGTGTTCTCCGGGCTGCAGCGCAGCGCCCAGCGTGGCCTCGCAGGCCAGCGGCAGGTTGCCCAGCAGCACGCGCGCGGCCTGTATTTCACCGTCGATGCGCGCGGTTCCGGATGCAGGCGCTGCACTCAGCAGCGCGCTGATGTCGACCTGGAAATGCTGGGCCAGTGCCTGCAGGTCGTTGGCGGAGAACGAGGCGTCCTGGAACTTGCGGAAGGCGCCCGAGCGCGACAGGCCCAGGATCACCGCGAGCTGCGAGGCATGCTTGTGGCGGGGCAGGCCTTGCTCGGAAAAAAAGTCGTGCAGACGGCGTGCAACAACGCTGTC
>DATKFT010000221.1:0-6915 GCA_035544335.1 Pseudorhodoferax sp. | reverse complement strand
CGGCGGCCGACAGCAGGTCCTGCTCTGCCAGGCGCGCGAGCCAGTGCTCGCGCGTGTCGCTCGCGAAGCGCTCGCGGAAGATGCGGTGCAGCTCGGGCTTGTGCCGGAACTGCGCCTCCAGCGTGGCGAAGCGCGCGTCGGCCGACAGGTCCGCGATGCCCAGCGCCGTGCAGATGTCGCGCAGCGGGTTGGCCTTGAAGGCGCCCACCAGCACCAGCGGACCGGTCTGGGTGTCGAACACGCCCGACAGCGGCATGGCGGCCCAGTTCACCTCGGAGTCGTCCATCATGACCATCGCGGCCTCCTGCATCTGCATGGCCAGCATGGAGTTGTAGAGCGAGACCGCGACCTTCTGGCCCTCGCCCGTGCGCTCGCGCTGCAGCAGCGCGAACAGGATGCCCTGCACCATGTGCATGCCCGCCGTGTAGTCGGCCAGCGCCGTGGGGTAGATGGACACCGGGATGCTCGCGTCCGCGCGCCGCGCCATCACGCCGGTCAGCGCCTGCGCGAGCACGTCCTGGCCGCCCTTGTGGGCATAGGGGCCGCTTTCGCCGAAGCCCGTGCCCACCGCGTAGATGATGCGCGGGTTCAGGCGCCTGCAGTCCTCGTAGCCCAGGCCCAGGCGCTCCATCACGCCGGCGCGGAAGTTGTTGGTCACCACGTCCGCATCGGCGATCAACGCCTTGACCAGGTCGAGCTGCGCGGCGTCGCGCAGGTCGATCTCGCAGCTGCGCTTGTTGCGGTTCAGCGAGCAGAAGATCGGGTTGTCCTCGCCCGCGATCGGCGCGAAGGTCGAGCGGCTCAGGTCGCCCGCGCCCTTGCGCTCGATCTTGATCACGTCGGCGCCATGGTCGGCCAGCATCTGCGTGCAGACCGGGCCCATCATGACCTGCGTGAAGTCGACCACGCGGATGCCGGCCAGGGGCAGCTGCTGGCTGTTGTCGGCCCCGCTCATGCCGCCTCCGCGAAGGAACGCGCCAGCGCCGGCACGTCGGCGTTCGGGCCGCTCTGGTCGCCGGGGTCGGCGCCCTGGGCGCGCAGCAGCTTCTGCACGCGCGCCACGTCCACCGCGCGCACCGGCACGCCCGCATCGAGCGCCACGGCGGCGGCCACGCCCGCGGCCTCGCCCATGGCCATGCAGGGCGGGATCTCGCGCGAGATCTTCTGCGCGGCCGAGGTGGCCGAGTAGTGGCGGCCCGCGACCAGCAGGTTGTCCACGCTGCGCGGCAGCAGCGCGCGGAACGGGTAGTAGTAGTCGCGGCCGCGCGCCACGCTGTCGGCAAAGCGCGTGCGCTGCGTCACGTCGTCCTTGCTCATCACGTACTCGCCTTCGAGCAAGCGGGTCTGGCGCACGCCGGTCTGCGGCGCCATGTCCACGAGGTAGCAGTTCGCAAAGCCCGGCAGATGGGCGCGCACGAACTCGACCACCTTGTGGATGGTGCGGCGGCCCTGGATCTCCGCGCGCGTGAGGTCGGCGACCTGCAGGCCGTCCAGGCCCGGCATGTGCGGGCAGTTGCACCAGACGACGCCGGGCAGCGGGGTCTTGAGCCACCAGCTGTCCCAGGCGCCGCCGATCTGGTGCTTCACTTCGCGGTCGATGGCCTGGAAGGCCTCGGGCTCCTCGTGCTCGAAGCGCTCGGCCTCCTCGGTGTCGACGCCGCCCAGCCGGAACACGGTGGTGACGATGTAGCTGCCCTGCGCGTGCGGCGCGCCGGCCGAGGCCGCGACGTCGAGGTCGCCCGTGGCGTCGACCACGACCTTGCCCAGGATGGCCTCGCGGCCGCTCTTGGTCTCGCAGACCACGCCCTTCATGACACCGTTCTCGACCAGCGCGCCCGCGAACCACGAGTGCAGGCGCAGGTTCACGCCCGCGCTGTCCACCCATTCCAGCGCCGCGCGCTTCCAGCCGTCGGGGTCGAAGGCCGAGGCGAAGCAGATCGGGTGCGGCTTGGTCTTGCTGTGGAAGTCGAAGGTGCCCCAGCGCTTCCAGCGGCGTACCGATGCGGGAAGCGTGCCCCAGTCCTGCTGGCGCGGGTACTGCGCCAGGCCGTAGCCGGCCATGCGCTCGATCATCTCGGTGCACACGCCGCGCACCGAGATCTCGCGCAGGTGGCTGTCCCACATGTCGTCGAGCACCAGCACCATGCCGCCCGAGGCCAGACCACCCAGGTGGTTGTAGCGCTCCAGCAGCGTGACGCTGGCCCCGTTGCGCGCGGCGGCCAGCGCCGCCGCCTGACCGGCCGGGCCACCGCCCACGACCACCACATCGGACTCGGCCGCGATGCGCACGTCGCGCACGGGCTCCTGAATCCAGTCACCGATTCGGCTCATAGACTTCTCCAAGAAAACATCGAAGGACCTGCGGCCAGCCTGGGCCGCGGATGGGAAAACCCGTGCGGGCTCAGTGCCCGTTCTCGGGCTGCCAGCGGATGACCATGCGCTCGGCGACGGCCACCACGAGGAAGAAGAAACAGGACAGCGAGGCGCTCATCACGATCGCGGCGTAGAGCAGCGGCGAATCGAAGTTGAAGGTGGCCTGCAGGATCATGGCGCCGACCCCCTGCGTGGCGCCCACCCACTCGCCGATCACCGCGCCGATCACGCACATGGAGGCGGCGATGCGCAGCGAGGAGAACAGATAGGGCAGCGCGTTGAGCAGGCGCAGGCGGAAGAAGATCTCCGTCTTGCTGGCCGACAGCACGCGCATGAGCTCCATGGCCTGCGGGTTCACCGACTCCAGCCCGCGCACCATGTTGACCAGCGTGGGGAAGAAGCACACCAGCGCCGCGATCGTGATCTTGGGCTCGATGCCGTTGCCCATGATCAGCACCAGCACGGGCGCCTTGGCCACGAGCGGGATCGCGTTGAAGGCCAGCACGACCGGAAAGAAGATCTCCTGCACCGTCTTGTTGTGCACGAAGACGGTGGCCACGGCGATGGCCGCGAGGTTGCCCAGCACGAAGCCGGCCGCCGCCTCGATGGCCGTGGGCAGCAGGTTCTCCAGCAGGATCTCGCGCTTGTCGTAGAGCGTCTGCAGCACGGCCCAGGGCGAAGGTGCGATGAAGGGCTGGATCTTGAAGATCTCGATGACCGCGGCCCACAGGCCCAGGAGACCGAGGATGCCCAGCGCGGGCAGCAGGCGGCGGCGCAGCAGGCGGCTCCGGCGGGCTGCGGCCCAGGCCTGGTACTCGGGGTCGCCGCCCGCGCCGATGCCGTCCTTGAGCGGGGAAGCCAGGGTGGTGGAGTTCATGGCGGGTGGTCCTCAGCAGGTCGCCAGCACCCGGCGCAATTGGCTGGTGAGCTGCGTGAATTCAGGGGTGTCGCGGATGTCCAGGCCGCGGTCTTCGGGCAGGTCCACGGGCACGATCTCGCGCACGCGGCCCGGGTTGGCCGCCAGCATCAGCACGCGCTGGCCCAGGAAGGCGGCCTCGTGCAGGCTGTGCGTGACGAACAGGATGGTCACGCCGGTCTCCTTCCAGACGCTGCGGATCTCCTCGTTGAGGCGGTCGCGCGTGATCTCGTCGAGCGCGCCGAAGGGCTCGTCCATGAGCAGGATCTTGGGATCGCTGGCCAGCGCGCGGGCGATCGACACGCGCTGGCGCTGGCCGCCCGACAGCTCGTGCGGCCAGGCATGGGCACGGTCCTTCAGGCCCACGAGTTCGAGCAGCTCCATCGGCGTGCGCCGGCCCTTGCGGCGCGCGCCGCCGCCGACCTGCAGCGGCAGCTCCACGTTCTGCAGCGCCGAGCGCCAGGGCAGCAGCGCGGCGTCCTGGAACACGAAGCCGATGTCGCGCCGCGTGCGCGCGGCCTGCGGGGAATCGGACAGCACCTGGATCGCGCCGCGGCTGGGCGGCAGTAGGTCGGCCACCACGCGCAGGAAGGTGGACTTGCCGCAGCCCGAGGGGCCCAGCAGGGTCAGGAACTCGCCCTGCGCGACCTCCAGGTTCAGGCTCTTGATCGCGGTGACGTCGCGCCGCTCGGTGAAGAAGCGCACGCCGATGTCCTGCGCGGCGATGGCCGGCGCGGTGGGAAGGACGGCCGCCATCGCTCAGGCCTTGCCGCCGCTCAGGCGCACGGCTTCGGTGGCCTTGAGGCCATCGAGCCAGATCACATCGTCCAGCTTGGGCTTGCGGCCCGAGAACTGGCCCAGCTCGTCGTAGAGGTCGATCTGCGCCTGCCAGACGGACGGCGCCATCGCACCCCAGCCCTGCGTCTGCGCGAGCCCGCCGAAGGCGTACTCCAGCATGGCCTTGGCACCGACCAGTTCGTCCTCGCGCTTGAGGCTGCGGTACTCCTTGACCAGCAGGTCCACCGCCTGCTCGGGGCTGTTGCGCACGTAGTGCCAGCCGCGCGCCGTGGCGCGCAGGAAGGCCTCGATCACCTGGGGCTGCGTGCCCAGGGTCTTGGTGGTCGCATAGTAGGGCAGCGCGTAGAGCTGCACGCCGCCGTCCCACAGCGTGAGGTCCACGCGCTCCGGCCCCAGGACCTTGAGGGCCGTGGTGCTCGTGAGCCAGCCCACCACCACGTCGACCTGGCCGGTCAGCAGCGGGCTCATGTCGGCACCGATGGTCACGACCTTGACCGCGCTCTCGGGGATCTTGTTCTTGGCCAGCAGCGCGCGCAGCAGGATGCCGCCCGTGGACTGGATGCCCACGCGCTTGCCCACGAGGTCGGCGGGCGTGCGCACGGGGTTCTTGGCCAGCGAGAAGTAGGTGTAGGGATGCTTTTGCGCGCCGACCGCGAAGCACTTGATCGGGATGCCCTGCGACACGGCCAGCATCACCGAGGGGCTGGAGGACACCTGGCCGGTCTCGATGCGGCCCGAGGCCACGATGGCCACACCGTCGATGTTCGGGCCACCGGGCTGGATCGCGAAGTCGATGCCTTCCTGCGCGTAGTAGCCGAGCTGCTTGGCCACGACCTCGCCGATCTGGTTGCCGGTGGCGACCCAGCCGAGCTGCATCTGCACGCGGGCCTTGCCGCTGGCAAGGGCTTGGACCGACAGCAATCCGCCAGCGGCCAGGCCGCCCGCCAAGGCGGAGGCCTTGATCAGACGGCGTCGGTCCGGACTGGTAACTTGGGGCATGTTTGTCTCCTGGGGTGGGCCCGTTGTGCCGGGCATTGGCAAGCACCTTCTTCGTCGCGTTCGCTCGGTGGCCAACGCTGCGTCGCGGCGAATGGTAGGAGGCGTACCGGTGCCGTCCAAGCACCGTTTTTCGGGCGGGGCGGACTAGAAATTCGACCGGCCCAGCCCAGCGTGCCGCAGCCCGCGGCCGCCGGGCAGCACGCTGCTGCGCAGCGGTCCGGGCAAAAAAAAGCCGCCCGAAGGCGGCTGGCTGCGGCTGCGGCGCGGCTTACTGCGCGTTCTGCAGCGCGGCGATGCGTTGCTCGATCGGCGGGTGCGTCGAGAACAGCTGGCCGATGCCGCCGGCGATGCCCATGGCGGCCACGCTCTTGGGCAGCTCGGCCGGGTGCATGCCGCCCAGGCGGGCCAGCGCGTTGATCATGGGCTGCTTGCGGCCCATGAGCTGGGCGGCACCCGCGTCGGCGCGGAACTCGCGCTGGCGCGAGAACCAGGCCACGATGATGGCGGCCAGGAAGCCCAGCACGATGTCCAGCACGATGGTCGTGACCCAGTAGCCGATGCCGGGGCCCGAGTTCTCGCTGTCGCCCTTGCGCAGGAAGCTGTCCACCGCATAGCCGATCACGCGCGACAGGAACACCACGAAGGTGTTCATCACGCCCTGGATCAGCGTCATCGTGACCATGTCGCCGTTGACGATGTGCGCGACCTCGTGGCCCAGCACGGCCTCGATCTCCTCGCGCGTCATGCCGCGCAGCAGGCCCGTGGACACGGCCACCAGCGCCGAGTTCTTGAAGGCGCCCGTGGCGAATGCATTGGGGTCGCCCTCGAAGATGCCGACCTCGGGCATGCCGATGCCGGCCTTGTCGGCCAGGCGGCGCACGGTGTCGACGATCCAGGCCTCATCGGCGTTCTGCGGCTGGTCGATCACGCGCACGCCCGAGGTCCACTTGGCCATGGGCTTGCTGATCAGCAGCGAGATGATCGCGCCGCCGAAGCCCATGATCAGCGCGAAGCCGAGCAGCGCGCCCAGGTTCAGGCCGTTGGCCGTCAGGAAGCGGTTCACACCAAGCAGGTTGGCGACGACGCCCAGCACCACCACGACGGCGAGGTTGGTGAGGACAAACAAGGCAATGCGTTTCATGGATTCTCCGGGGGCCCCTCATGCAAGTTGGCGATCGCTGCACACATGGGGGCAGTGTGCACAAGCTCAAGCCGCGCCCGCCAATGTCCTTTGTTCTGGTACGTCTGAACGGCGGCTGCGGCGAAAAACGAGCGGATCATCATAGAAGGATTCGTCGACATTCCCTGCGCACCACCCTGGCACACCGAGCACGGGCAGCGGCGCGAACGGCTTGTGCTGCCAGCACAGCGGATCGATGGAAGCGGCCAGCCAGCGGTCGATGTCCGCTATTGATTCAAGAGCAAAAGGTGCTACAGCCACGTGGGCCGTGATCGGCTTGCGCGGGGACTGCAGCTGCTCGAGCAGGCCATGGCCGAAGACCAGCAGCCGGGCCTGGCGCCACTGGCCGCGCCGCGTGACGAACAGGCCCCGCCAGTCCCGCGCGCGCAGCGCATCCCACATGCCCTGTGGGGCCAACAGCAGCGCGCCGTTCTCGTCGAACAGCGTCAGCGCGTCGCGCAGCGGCCCGCGCCGCGGCCCGGCGCCCAGGCGCGCGATCTCGGCCGCATGCAGCGCGTTGAGCCTGGCCTTGGTGCGCGGAAAGTGCAGCCAGACCAGGCCGTTGAGCAGGTCGTGCAGGTTCTCGCGCACGGGGCACTGGCCCTGTGCGTGCACGAAGGCTTCGTAGCCCTGGCCCGGCGGCAGCGCC